>JAHDGT010000151.1 GCA_020631675.1 Bacteroidota bacterium | reverse complement strand
TCGCGCAAGGGATAGGAGTGGAAATGAGCCTGCTAAGGAGCGCACTGAGCGGCGGCATAAAAAGGCGGCCCAGAGGTAGCCATTTTTATGCCTGCCAGCGAAGCAGCGAACAGCAGGGGAATTGCAATGGATAGCCCGGTACCCGCAGTGAAAGCTGGCGCTTTCTTAGACCCGAGACATGAGACTCGAGACATGAGATTTTCTGCTCGACGTCGATTTTTTTGATGTCACTAAAGCCAGTTTTTATTGCGGGTATGCGCCCTGATCATGTAAACAAAAAAAGCACGAACAAGTGATGATCACCTATCCGCGCTTTTAGATTGTAAATGTAAGACCGTTTTGTGTTGTTGTTTTAGAAATCGAAAGTAGACTCTACCCACTCTCCTTTTTTCCACTCTTTGACCATATCTGATCCTTGGTAGCGGGTTTTAAGAAGTGGACGAGGATCTGTTTTCTTTTTCTTGCTGCCATTATCCAAAGCGATCGATAAACGAGTAGCTGCTTCTTTTAGGGAACCTAAAGAATCGTGATCCGAAAGCTTAAGCATAACACCGCCTTCTCGGGTGTAAGCCAATTGGTTCTCACCCATTTCATTGAAGCGGAGGTATTTATTGTAGGTATCTCTACTCATGTGCTGGAAAGGGCCTACATATAACTCAAGTGGCTCTTTGCGAGGCTGCACCAGTTCTACCTTTTCTTTCATGCCCTTGTTGACCAAGGTCACCTTTACCTGATCAATACCCAAAGCCGAGGCTTTGCGCTGGTATTGGCGAGCTTCGGAAGCTGTTGCGTAAGGGCCTAACACGATCAAGGTACCATAATC
This sequence comes from Bacteroidota bacterium, assembly GCA_020631675.1. Classification (GTDB taxonomy): domain Bacteria; phylum Bacteroidota; class Bacteroidia; order Chitinophagales; family UBA2359; genus JAHDGT01. The sequence continues at coordinate 8,701 of JAHDGT010000151.1, read as the reverse complement.
ACTTGGGTACATTTGAACGCGGGTATCTAAACGCAAGCACTCCGCGTAAACCTCATTGGCCACATCGCCGAAAGGTCCCATATCCACTTTGAAGTAGATCGGTGGCATATCCGCCGCTACGCTATTGTCGCTTTTGCTGGTTACTAGAATCACTTCTGCTTCTGGTTGCCACTGACTTGGTATGGCAAGTTCTGCTACATTACCTACTAAAGAGCGCACTTCAATACGATCGTTTTTAGCGTGTAACTCATCCGGGCAGCTCATGCCTTCTTTACAGTAGTTCAAAGGCTGACGCTCCCCATAGCCATTCGCAACGATCTGCTCTGGTCTTACCCCTTTGCTGATCAATTGTGCTCTTGCTAAAGAAGCGCGTTCTTTGGTGATCTGCTCGTTTTGGAAGGCATCTCCCAATACATTGGTATGTGCGGCTAACTCTACTTGTACATGCGGATATTGCTTTAAGAATACCGCTAAGCGATTTAGATCTTTAGCAGCGGCAGAGGTGATGTTCGCGTCTTTATCTCGGAAATTGATCTTGCCGATACCGATCGATTCATTTAGGATATAAGATTGCGAATTCTTGCTTGCTGTCATTACGATCGTTGCATTGGTTTTTTCATCAACGATGGTTTCCGTAGGCAATTGATTAGGCATTGACTTCGCGAAATTCTTCTGTGGCCTAATGTGATAAGCTGTTTCGTCTTGAACTTCAGGCTGTTGAACTTCTTCTTCAACATAAGTTGGTCCGGCAGCACCTGGCCATCTGTCTTTCCAGTTTGTTTTAGGTACGACAGGCTTATAGGCTTCTTGTAGAGATGAAGGCGTGGATTTTTGGCTGAGCATTGGCTCAACTTCCTCTTCTGCTTCCGTACTTTCTACGATAGAAAAGCTGTAAATGTCGCTATCTCCTAATTCACTTTGACTCACCAAAAATCCTTGTGCGGATAATGGGTCATATAAAAAGGAGTGCTCGTTTTTATCTGTATTGATCGACGCTGGAAGGTTGACAGCCGGCATCCATTCTGAGCGATAAGACTTGGTTACGAAAATATCAAAGCCCCCGAAGCCAGGATGGCCATTGGAGGAGAAGAATAATACATCATCTAATAAGAAAGGTGCTTTTTCATCCCCTTCGGTATTGATGCTTGGGCCTAAGTTGATCGGGTTGGACCATTCTCCGTTCAGGTTTTCGCATTTGTAGATGTCTAAACCGCCATAGCCGTCAGGCATGTCAGACACAAAATAGAAGACCGTATTATCAGCGGATAAGTGCGGGTCTTGGATCTGGAAATGCTCTGAGTTGAAACGGAAAGCGCGCTTGTCTTGAAAGTGCAAGCCGTTTTCAGTTGTCACCACCCATAAATTATTCGTACCTGCTCTTTCTGTCCCGTCAGCAGTTTTTTGGGTGAAGATCAGGTGACGCCCGTCTTTAGTGATACTGGTACCACCTTCACTGAGTTTAGATCGCATCTCTCCACGAAGTTTGATCGCCTCATTCTGAATCGTACCATCTACAAAAGATTGGTAGTAGATGTCGGCATCGGCGACTTTCGTTTTCTTGGCAGAAACGGATACAGGGGCACTAGAATACAGAATGCCATCGCGATAATAACTGGGCGAGTGTTCCTCGCCATTTGTATTACACGATAGCGATTTCAATTCTACGTTTAGCCTTTCCCCTTCTTCCCATACTGTGTAGGAATCTTGTAGTCCTGTAGGCATCTGAGCAGCTAGGCTGGCCCAAGCACCTGAAAGGAGGAGCATTGTAAAGAAGTAATTCTTCATGACATTAAAATGACCTCTAAAGAGAGTTTTTGACCGCGAGTTAGATTTGGGTAGCAAACAAGCAGTCTAGAGTTTGTGGTTAAAATAATGCTTGACAGACATTAATAGTCAAGCTATAGAGGGGAAAAGGGCAACACCTAATATAGAGAGAAATTCGTGCCATAATTCAAGTTCCCAAATGAATTGTCAAAATTTTTATGACAAAAACATGACTTTATGAAACTTTTTAGGCTGTATTACGTAGGGGAGATCTAAAAACTACGGTCAGGTGCTGTTTATGGGACGTTAAATTAAGCAGGGGTAACAAAAAAACGCAACCTAATTGGTCACGTTTTTTTCCTATTTTCAATTAATATATTTCAAGGCGAAATATGCCTTAGTGAATAATGTACACGCTATGGCATATTATACCGTTCGCGAAGTATCAAACTGTTCTAAGTTATCAGCCACTTGCTTTAAGAACTTGCTGCCCAAAGCACCATCAATGATGCGGTGGTCATAAGATAAAGACATGATCATTTGGTGGCGGATCGCGATCACATCCCCTTCTTCTGTTTCCAGAACAGCAGGTTTTTTGCGGATCGCTCCAATTGCCAATATCGCTACTTGAGGTTGGTTAATGATCGGCGTACCCATCATACTACCAAAACCACCAATATTACTTACTGTGAAGGTACCCCCTTGAATTTCTTCAGGCTTCAATTTATTGATGCGGGCACGAGCAGCAAGATCATTCACGCTCTTGGCCAAGCCTCCTAAGTTATAGCGGTCGGCGGTCTTTAATACAGGTACGATCAAATTACCAGATGGCAAAGCAGTTGCCATACCAATATTAATATCCTTGCGTAGGATCATATTGTAACCATCAACAGAAGCATTCACCTGTGGGTACATCTTTAATGCATTACAAACCGCTTCAACGAATACAGGTGTGAAAGTGAACTTCTCCCCTTCTCTTTGGAAGAAATCGTTTTTCATATTGTTTCTCCACTGCACCAAAGGGGTCACATCTACTTCAATGAATGAAGTAACATGAGGAGATACATGCTTACTCATCACCATATGGTCGGCGATCATTTTGCGCATGCGATCCATTTCTACCACCGTATCCTGTTCAGTATAACTTACTTTAGGTGCTTTGATCGCTGGTGCACTGCTCTGAGCAGGAGCAGCTTTCTTTGTTTCAACTTTTGGAGGTGGCGGCGGCGGTGCTTGTACTTGAACAGCTGGCGGAGGCGTAGACACGATAGCTGTTTTCACTTCTGCCACAGGAGCAGCAATTGGAGCCGCACCAAAAGATGGTTTTCCATCAGCAATATATTTCAGCATGTCTTTCTTGGTCAATCTCCCCCCTTTCCCTGTTCCGGGAATCTGGTTCAAGACCTCCATGCTCACTCCTTCTCTACGTGCCATATTCAACACCAAAGGCGAATAAAACCTGCCTTCAAAATTACTGCTCACAGCCGCACCATTAGCATTCGCGGATACCTCTGCTATGGTTGCTGTCAATGCAGGCGCAACAGCCATTACAGGATTAGCTTCGGGTACAGGAGCTGGGGCTGGTGCCTCTTCAACAACTGGCGCAGGAGTAGATTCCGAGGTACTCGGACTTGCCGCATCTCCCCCAGCCTCGCCTTCAGTAGTAATGATCGCTACAGGCGCACCTACTGCCACAACATCTCCCTCTTCACATAAAATCTCAGCTAAAACGCCACTCACTGGCGATGGCACTTCACTATCCACCTTATCTGTCGCGATCTCTAATACACTCTCTTCTTCCTCGATCGGGTCACCCACATTTTTCAACCACTTTAATACAGTAGCTTCCATAATGCTCTCTCCCATTCTGGGCATGATCAATTCTACCTGTGCCATATGATTTTACGCTGATTTTGAAAGGCTTGCTCTATTAGTAAACACCGCACAAATTTACGTCTTTGTTTGAATCTATCGGCAATATATCTCACAATCTAGATGCTTTTAAATTGAAAGACATAAGACGTAAGACATAAGACCTAAGATTTTCTACTAAAACTGAGGTATTTATGCAGCTAACACTAATGAAATACAGCTAATAAATGTAAATAGCAACAGCTTTACTTTGCACTGCAAATAATACTTTATTAGAGTGTATTTTTTATGCATGCTGCGTTGCCGCATACAAAAGTCGCCATGTTCATTTATAGGCAAAGCGAATATCGTGCCGTGCGCCTTTTGCACGCAGCAAACGGGCTATCCGTTCCTACAAAATGGGCTATCTGGGGGTTCGTTGCTCTACTTGGCGGTGGCTACCTCTGGGCCGCCCCCGCCAAGCAGGCACTCACGCCCCATCTATCCCATTTTATACCACTCCTATCCCTCGCAGAGGGGAAGCAAATTTTGAGTGTTGTAATTGTGAATTTTGAATGAATGATCAGCTACACAAGAGCACTTTTCATCTGGGATTCAAGTCAAAAGTATTAATAGCTTTAGAAGCTAAAATCTTTTTAAAATTTCCAGAAATTCATCCAGATCAACCTCACCATCTATTACATCTTCCATGAAGTAATCTATATCCGGAACCATCATGGCGCGCTGGAACTCCTCAGATAGTTCACCTGTTTTAGCGAATTCATTAAGGTTTTTTACGATCATCTCCAGCATTTCCAAATGATCGTTCATTTCTAGTTTCATTTGTTCATACATATCCATCTTAACCTTAGCAAATCGTTTGTATTCAGCAAGCATTTCACCTGCTTCCGAGTTCCTAAGCTCTTTAAGCTCTTGCCTTGTTCGCAATAGTTGCCCTTTCAGAAGTTTTAGCTCATTGGCTTTTTTATTGATTTTAGATTGGATATAAGATATGGCGGAATCTTCTTCAGTAGGCATCTCTAGCGAATCACTTTCATAATCAGCTAAATTCTTTTGTATCTGTAATAGTTCAGCAATGTCTCCAGATTCATAAGCATCGTTTATCTTAATCATAAGTGCGTTAAAACGTTCCAGTTCTGCTTCACTCTTGGCTAAATCCGGATGAAAAAGCTTAGATAGTTTAATATATACGCTCCTGATCGATTTCAGCTCTTCTCCGCTTGGTTTTTTATGGAACTTTTCAAAAAGTCTTCTTTCGTACTCTTCTTGTTCCCATTGTTCGGCGAACTCTTCAGCCATTTTCGCGAAATCTTCATCACTGGGCATCATTTGCTTGATGTCATCAATCATGAAGCCCATTTCCTTTTTCTCCTGTTTTGATACTTTCTTGGACTTTCTAACTTTCTCGGCAGCTTCGATCAACTCATCTCTCAGTTGATATAATTTACGATGGTGCTCATCTAAAACGCCCCCCACTTTTCGCTGAATATCAGCCGCCTTTTCCCTGTCGTTTTTAAGACGGGTTTTATTGCTTTTCAAGTTTCTACTGATCTTTTTATATTCTTTTAGCAGATCTTGTAACTCGGCTTCTTTTTGTAGGAGTATATTTCCTTTAGCGACTTTCTTAGACATGCGAATGTTGATCTAATAGAACAATTTGAACCGCAAAGTTAGTGATAAGATGGACCCGAACTAGTTTTATCCCTAAAGTTTTAGAATAGCTTGCCAATAATCGTTCGTATTGAAACTAAAGCACGGAGCAACTCACTATATTCGCGTCAAATTAAACAGAAGTCACAACATGCAAAAGATCACGGTAATAGGTGCGGGAACCATGGGCAACGGCATCGCCCACGTAGCGGCACAAAGCGGACATGATGTTACATTAGTGGATCTTTCCGTTCACGCCATTGACAATGCCATGGCTACCATAGAAAAGAACTTGGACCGCATGTTGCGCAAAGAGCGCATTACCGAAGCCGACAAAGTCGCTACTTTAGCGCGGATCTCTACATCCACGGCAATTGACACCTCTAGTGTTTCTGACGCCGATTTGATCATTGAAGCTGCTACAGAACGCCTACCCATCAAACTCAAGATCTTTGAAGAATTGGATGAGCTTTGTGGGGCGAATACCATTTTAGCCACCAATACTTCTTCCATCTCTATTACTAAGATCGGATCGGCCACTAATCGCCCGGACAAAGTGATCGGTATGCACTTTTTCAATCCGGTACCCGTAATGAAGCTGGTAGAGATCGTACGTGGCTATGCTACTTCTGATGAAGTCTGTAAAGTGATCACTGATCTATCCATCAAAATGGGTAAAACCCCTGTGGAGGTGAATGACTATCCGGGCTTTGTGAGTAATCGTATTTTGATGCCTATGATCAATGAAGCCATCTGGGCCCTACACGAAGGTGTGGCTGGTGTGAAGGAGTTGGATACGGTCATGAAGTTAGGTATGGCGCACCCAATGGGTCCCCTCCAATTGGCAGACTTCATTGGCTTGGATGTATGCTTGATGATCATGCGTGTACTACAAGACGGCTTCGGCAACCCCAAATACGCCCCTTGTCCGCTACTAGTTAATATGGTGAATGCTGGTAAGCATGGGCGTAAAACCGGAGAGGGTTTTTATAAGTATACGAAGGGGGTTAAGGAAGTTGTGGTGGCGGAGGCTTTTGCATAAAAAAGACATAAGATTTAAGACGTAAGACATAAGACTTCGTGCAGATCGCCGAAATAATCAGGTGCATTTTATACTATATCAGCTTATACTTGATAATAACTCAATAAACTTACCTCCTCCCCTTGCCAGTTGATGTTTGTTCTGGCTTTTAAAGTATTCGTCCTCAGGGCTTGATACCGCCCTTTGTTTTCAACTAAACTATTGACCTCCTCAGCTATGCTTTGGGGGGCTAATTCTTTTAGGAGCACAGCTATTTCATATTGGGCATTGATTCGCTTGTACTCTGGGTAGGCGGTGACCAATTGGGGTACGCCAGCATGGAAATAATCAAAGAAGCGATTGGCCAGGCTGAGGTAATAGCTCAAGCCATCATTGGTAAAAAAGGTGAAGCCTAAGGTGGCATTTAAGGTATAGCGGCGCAACTCTTCTGGTGGTACAAAACCGAAGAAGGTGACTCTATCTTTCAGGTCTAATTCTTCTACTAAACGCACACAATCCTCATAGACATCTCCTTTGCCGCAGATGTAGAGATCCAAGTCTTTTATCATGGGCATGGCCTGTATCATTTCTTCTATGCCCCTACCTACATTCACTGCCCCTTGGTACAAGATGTAAGGCTTTTCTGGTGGTGTTAATTCTGATTTGTCTGGCAAATCTTGTAAGACCGTTGCATTGCGTACGATACCGAATTTCTTGCGGTATTTAGCCATGAAAACATCTGCATAAGATTGATTGATGGTGTAGGCGATGTCTGCTCTGGGAACAATGAATTTTTCTACTTGACACCAGACCCAATGCGTAAAGGGTCTATGTATGATCTCTGGCAACTCTGGGAAGTATTCATGTGCATCATAGGCGAAGGTTTTGCCTTTGAGTTTGGCTACCACACACTGAGGCATTGCCGTATCTAAGTCGGTCGCACTATAGATGTCGTAATTGCTGAACAAGAGCAAAAAGAACAAGCGAATATTGTATTCGAGATAAAACAGTTTGCCCTTTTCAAAGAAGAGATTCAGTCGCTTTTGCTTGAAAGCCTGCTCCTTTAATTCCTTTGATTTAGAGTGGGTTCTACCGATCAATGTCACTTCGTAACCCGCTTTGTGCATTGCCCCGCATATGCGCTGCATGCGCTGGTCGTAATTGAGATCATTAATAACGGTGAAGACTATTTTTTTGGTTTGGGGCATTCTATACGGATAAGGATAAGGCGGGAGGACAAACGGATCCTCCCCTACAAAACATTAAAGGAAAACGGTCAAATGCAATGGGAGTTATACCTTATTGCATTTGACCGTTTAAAGGTCTGTGTTTTTGGTGGGGATTAGAAACGCATGCCTAGAGAAACGTTCCAGCGGCGGCCTTGGCCGTAGAATACGGTGGCAGAATCCGCATTATTACGGTTATCTATCTCAGCTACCGTAGTTCCGTTATTAGTGGCATCCGTAACATAAGTAGAATCTAATACATTAATAACGTTAGCTCTAACCGACCATCTAATTTTACCAACATTGAAACTATAACCAGAATGGAAATTAAATAAAGCATAAGAAGGCATGATCCAAGATTGATAGACTTCATCAGGGTCATTCAATTCAGTAGGATCGAAGTCGGCAAAGTTTCTTGCAAAGTAGGTTGCTCTTAGATTGAAATACAATCCTTTCATTGGAGTAATCTTTAATAGTCCTCCGATTTGCGTTTGAGCCGCATCCCCTACTTTCAAACCTTTAGGATAGAACTCATAAGTGTCATTATTAGGAAGTGTAACAATACCACTAGTAACCCATCTCCAATCACCAACAGAGGCAATACCTTCAATGGTTAACTGCCTAATAGGTTTAAAAGCAAAATCCAGCTCTATACCTTTATGAAGTGCATCTACCCCATTGATATTGATTCGAACTAAGTCAGACTCAGGATCTTCTGGATCAATAGGAACCGAAGGAAGAAAATCTGGTGGCTTATTCCCCCAATAAGTTAAGTATCCATTAGCATTTAGGCTAAACATGGGACTTTTAAAGTTATAGCCTAACTCAACAGCACGAATTTTTTCATTTTCCTCATATCCCTGAATCAAATCCAAGGATTGAACCCTAAAAGCAATCACATTTGAAAACCTTTGAGGTCTTGATAAATAACCAGCATTAATAAACAGCCCATTTGATTCATTGATCTTAATAGACGCTCCAGTTTTTAAAGTCATTGAGCTTAAATTAACCCAATCAACAACTGGGATTTCAGGTGTAGGATTAAAAAAATATTCCTCTGCCTTATAGCTTACCATGGCCCCACTAACATTAGCGAACCATGACCACCTAGCATTTTTAAATTCTAATAGTCCAAAACCTCCTCCCCATCTTACAAAAGAGGAATAAT
>JAHDGT010000150.1 GCA_020631675.1 Bacteroidota bacterium | reverse complement strand
AGTTAGATGTACCTTAGCCCCAGAGGGGCGAAATGTTAGTAGAAAACAAGTTCCCGACCATTTAATCAAGCGCCGTAGGTGCGACATGTAAATGTAGGATTATTTAGTTTACACTGTACTTAATAGAGTAAAAAATAAAAACTATGATCGCTGCTAATTATTCAGAATTCAGACAAAATCTAAAAAAATATTTAGATGATGTCGAAGACAATCATGAGACACTCATCATTAAACGAAAAAGTGGAAGTGGTACCGTTATGATTTCTTTAGAAGAATACAACTCTCTAATGGAGACGTTGTACTTACTCAGCTCAAAAGCAAATGCGGAGCATTTATTCAAATCTATTGAACAAGAAAAGAATAGACAAGTGATATCTTTTGAGGATATCGACGATATAGAGAAGCATCTTCTAAATGAAGAGAAAAAATTAAAAGATTCTTCTGGAGATTATGTTAAATTAATTAGGAGGAACGATAATGAATAGAGTACTTACATTCACTGATAAAGCTTGGAATGATTATACCTATTGGTTTCAGGAGGATAAGAAAAAAGTGAAAAAAATCAATGACCTAATCAAGGACATTAAAAGCCATCCTTTTGAAGGAAAGGGCAAGCCTGAACCTTTAAAGTATAAATTGAAAGGCTATTGGTCACGTAGAATTGATACAGAACACCGATTGGTGTATAAAGTTACCGATGGTGAGCTTATTATTTACAGCTGTAAATACCATTATGAAAAATAATAACATCATATGGATTCACGTAAGGGATAGCAGTGGTAATGAACCCGACAGATGCGCACTGAGCGGCGGCTTACAAAAGCGACCTTGGAAGCTCTTTGTAAGCCTGCCAGCGAAGCAGCAGATGGCGGGTGAATTTTAACGGATAGCCCGACCACGCAGTTAAAAGGGACAAGCCGTAGAGACCTTATATCATAAGGTCTTTTTTGCCGTACCGATCATTGCCTGTACGATAGAAATTCCTCCCTTTTTATTGCGTGGATACGCCCAAATCATAGATATAAAATCAAGCATTCGGATCAGACATATGATGTACTAATAGTAGGCTGTGGCCCGGTTGGCGCGAGCTTGGCTTTGTTATTAGCCGACTATGATCTAAATGTTGCCATTTTTGAAAAACAAACAGCGGTTTACCCCTACCCTAGAGCCATCCATTTGGATGATGAGACCCTGCGCATTTTTCAAGCAATGGGGGGGGTAGAAGAATTACAAAGCTGTATCACTCCCTTTGAAGAAATGCAATTCATTGGGTCAGATGGTCGCTTGTTATTACAAGTAGCCGTAGGAGACGCGACAAAAGCCTACGGACATCATTCTTCTTATTGGTTTTATCAGCCTGACTTAGAAGCTATTCTTAGAAAGAAAATCACTGAGCATAAGCATATTGACTTGTTCAGTGGCTATGAAGTAGATGCCCTTTCGCAGTCACCATCAGGCTGTTCCATTAAGGCTAAAGCTATTGACAAGGCGGAATGGATACAATGTAAGGGGGGCTACCTTGTTGGTTGTGATGGTGGTAAGAGTATAGTGCGTAGATCGCTAGGCATAGCGCTGGAAAGTTTAGACTTTGATCAACGATGGATCGTGATCGACACACTACTAAAAACGGAGCTGTCCGATTCCGATTCCGATCCACTTAGTACTTATCATCAACAAATTTGTGATAGAAAACGCCCGGCAACTTATGTTCCCGCTGTGGGCAAACACAGGCGTTTTGAATTCATGCTGAAAAAGGAGGAAACTGAATTAGAGCTACTGGATTCAGAAAAACAGCGGGCATTATTATCTACATTCATTTCACCGGATAGGTTAGAGATCATTAGAGCATCCGTATATACCTATCATGCTCTGAGTGCGGAGCAATGGAAAAGCGGCCGCTGTTTTTTGGCGGGGGATGCCGCACATCAGATGCCGCCTTTCGCGGGTCAGGGCATGTGTTCAGGTATTAGAGATGCGCACAATCTGGCATTTAAGTTGAATTTGGTGATCAAGGGCAAGAAAGACGCACAACTTTTAGACAGCTATGAACAGGAACGTAAGTCACATGTGCGGGGAATCTCTAAGGGAGCGATTTTTCTTGGAAAACTGATACAAACACAACATCCTTTATTGGCGAAGTTGCGGGATTTTCAATTTTTCCTGGCTCGTCATTTTGCTCTTATCAAGGAGCTGATGCGCAAAGATGCCATTCAAAAACAGCCCTATCAACAAGGTTTTTTCACAGAAAAACATAGGCTTTGCGGACAATTAATGATTCAACCATTCGTACAAAAGAGCAATGATGCTCCTACACTATTAGATACGTATATCGGTAATCATTTCGCCTTGATTTTTATTGATGCATACGACAATACGATTTTAGAACGTTTTGTTTCTGATTTCAATCCCGTCCACTTAGATTTTTCCGAACAAGGTCCTTTTACAAGTGAAGTATTAGTCGCTTGGATGCGCAAGCACAGACTGAACTATGTATTGCTACGTCCGGATAGGTATATTTTTGACGCAGGATAGTTAATTTTACATCATGAAAAACCAATTAATGACAATCAGCCTATTTTTTCTGATTCTCCTCCATTTTAGCTGTCAAGAACCGCAAGTACCTTTAGACAATGAGGTCTATGGCTACTCTTTATTACAAGAAATACCCGGGCATTGGGTAGGTAATAATGAAACCGTTTATGGTAATTACGATTGGTTCTGTTTTGATTTTCGTCCCATCTCCAATTCCCACGTTCACTCTATTTACGAAGGTGCAACAGCACAAAACATCATCAACTCCTTCTTTATTGCTGAATATGAAGGTCGCCGACAAGTAATGGCCAGAAATGGAGGTTGGTTATTCGACCAGTATCGGGCTACTTATTTTGTTTTGGATCAGGCGGAAGAAACCGTTGCATATCAATACTACAGATTGGTAGATGCGGTAGGTGGTGAGGATCGCGCTTATATGGAATTATTGTTCAGAAACGATAGCTTGTATTTTGACGCCTATAAAGATAATAGCGGCATGCTGGACCAGCCGATTCACCATATGGGCTTCGCGGGCCTGAATATTGGTACGACTTACTCAGACGCAGCAGCAGATGTGGTCAATTACCCTACTGATGATTCGGAAGTAAATCTCAATATCGCTTTCATAGAAGAAAACCTGATCGATCCCGATTCCGCATTATTTTTAGAAGAAAGTAAAGATCCGTTTCCTAAGAGCGCGCACCATCACATCAGTGACCTAATTGTTGAGATAGAAAGATCAGCAGCTGTTGAAGAGCAGCAATTGATGTTTTACCTATCTGCTGATGCGATTGTAAAAGCCAATGGAAGCATAGATTATACCGCATTGGAGAATAGCGTTTTTCGCACCATTGATATAGCCCCTCAAGAAAATAGCTATACTGCTACTTATGTGCATCCAGCCGAGTATTACATCACCATTTTTAAAGACAATGATGGCAACGGCTACCCTTCTAGTGGAGACGTTACGAACAAAAGCAGCTATGTTAATGTTTTAGCAGAAGATATAATATCTGCAACTGTTAATGTGGATTTCAGCATACCATGATTTGTTTCTGCTTAATTTACATTAGCTTTGTGCTCTGTAAGTGATTCATCTATTCGGCTAAGTACTTTTTGAAGTTTCAAACAGTGGGAGTTCCTAAGGGTCATCACATATTATCCATTATAGAAGATTGAAGGTGAGCATTGGGCCGATTTGTTTACCTGTGGTTTTCACAGTTGTAAACAAACATATACCATATGGCAAAATCGCGAGATTCGTTCAACAAGAAAGAGAAAGAGAAAAAGCGCCGAAAGAAGCAGCAGGAAAAGCTGGCTCGAAAAGAAGCCAGAAAAGCTGAAAAAGCCGAAAGCGGTAGTTCTTCATTAGATGACATGATGGCCTACGTCGATGAATACGGTAATATCACTTCCACACCTCCTGACCCTAATAAGAAAAAAGAAGAGATCAAGCTGGAAGACATTCAGCTGGGTGCCGCACCTGTCAACCCTGAAGATTATGACCCGATCAGAAAAGGCAGAGTGAAATTCTTCAACGAGGAAAAAGGATTCGGCTTTATTATCGACAAACTCACCCAAGAAAGTGTTTTCGTTCACGTCAACAATACTACAGAAACCATTAAAGAAAACAATATGGTGGTCTTTGAAGTAGAAATGGGACCGAAAGGACCCAGTGCGGTGAACGTAAAGATCGACCGCGGGTAACAAAAAGGGAGATGCGAATCGCATCTCCCTTTTTATTTTAAGCTAATCATACTGTTGATCAAGCCAATTCTTGTTCTAAGAAATCTACTTTACCGCCATCTAAATTGTAGTAAGCGGGAACGATCTTCACTTTACCTGCTTCTACCGCATTGCGAATGATCGAAGAACGGCTCAACAGCTCATTAGCTGTCATTTCCGCGTTTTTCTTCACTACTTCGTTTACCTCGGCACCCGCACCACAAGCAGATATAGCCGGTGTGATATGGTACAATAAGTGGTTCAAGTTGTGACCATTGTCTCCTCCGCTCATCGCAGCTGTGACAGCGCCACAAGACTCATGTCCCATGACCACGATGACCTGCGTTCCCAAATGTGCAACAGCATACTCCATACTCGCAATAGAAGAGTTATTGGCCACATTACCTGCTACACGTACTACGAATAATTCTCCAAGTCCCGTATCAAAAGCCAATTCAGGTACTACTCTACTGTCCGCACAGCTTAAAATGATCGCAAAAGGAGATTGTCCGCCTGTAAGGCCATCTCTTCTTTCGCTGTCTTGCAAGTTGTGTTCTAAAGTATCATTGGTAAAACGAGCATTCCCGTCTTTTAATCGCTGGATTATTTCTTGAATGTTCATGCTTAGTAAGTTTGACAAACCGAAGAAGTGGGCACAATTCCAACGTCTTCGGAAATGAATAATCAAAGTAAAAAAGAAACCCAAAACTAAGAAAATTGTTCATGTTTTCCAGCTTAAAAATCAACACTTCTAAAAGCTTAACATCTGTTTCATTTTAAGTTATCATCTGCTAACTTTTCACTTTTAAATATTGCCATTTTATCCGTTCTTTGTCAGCAAATCACAACACATGTACCAGATCAATAAACGCATTGAACAGGCGGAAACACTGCCTGCTGATTTTTACCAAAACGGGCAAGTATGGGAAGCCTGTAAGGAAAATATCTTCTGCCAAAACTGGCAGTATCTATGTGATGGAGTAGCGTTGTTCAAAGGAGCAGAGAATGTATACCCTCTAACGCTTTTAGATAATTACTTAGATGAGCCGATCGTTTTGATCGGAAATGATGATACGGTCAAATGCTTCACCAATGTATGCACCCACAGAGGCTTCCAGATCGTTGCACAGCCCGCCAAAATGAATCGACTGACCTGCAATTATCACGGTAGAAGATTTGACTTAGATGGCAAATTCCAATTCATGCCAGAGTTTCAAGCCGCTGAAGACTTCCCAAGGCCCTGCGATCACCTACACGAACTCCCTTTACATAATTGGCGACAATTCATCTTCACAGCTGTAAATCCAAAATTCGATTTTCAAAAAACCTGGGATCGCTTGGAAGAACGATTGCACTTTTTACCAATAGAATCCTTCCGCTTCGCTCCAGAATACAGCAAAACTTATAATGTACACGCTCATTGGGCATTGTACTGCGATAATTACTTGGAAGGTTTTCACATTCCCTTCGTTCACCAAGCCTTAGGATCCATTCTGGATTATGGTAGCTATACCACTGAATGCTATGACCAAATGGTACTGCAAATCGGTTATGGCGATGGCAGCAGCTTAAGCTTCGACCTTCCCCAAGGACATATTGACCACGGCAAAGAAGTAACAGCCTACTACTACTGGATATTTCCAAATTTTATGTTGAACTTCTACCCTTGGGGCGTTCAACTGAATATCGTTCGCCCTTTAACACCCAAATTCACCAAAGTAGAATTCTTATATTACATTTATGACCAAGAGGCATTCGAGATCATGCAAGGAGATAAACTGGCTGAAAAGACAGAAAGAGAGGATGAATTCGTAGTAGAAGCCGTACAAAAAGGACTGCGTTCCCGCTTTTATAGAAGTGGTCGATTTTCTCCGAAAAGAGAGAAAGGAGTACATTACTTTCATCAATTAATCGCGGAACACCTCAAATAATAGACATCATGCGACCACCTACTATGCGCCATCTGGCAAAAAATAAAAGCTTTTTTAGGTTTTAAATGAAAAACCAGAACATTGCCCCTACCTTTAATACATGAACTTAGAAAGACATACCTACATTCCCTTTGGTGAAACCGCTTCTCCTTCTATTGATTATCTATTAGGAATTCTTAAAGATGCGCGAATCACAACTATAAGACGCGTTTACAATCTCAACAATGATGAGTTACATTGGCAGTATGCTGAAGGCTGGAATACCATCGGCTGCCTATTATCCCACATCATCGCGATAGAGCATGCATTCAGAATCAGCTTCATAGAGCTAAGAGAGCTGACCGCAGAAGAGGAAGAAAAATACATGCCCGGCTTAACAATGGGCAAGTACATTCCAGAACTCATAACAAATGATCCTATTTCAACATATCTGGCCGCAATGGAAGAAAGTAGAGCCAGTCTCCGGGAAAAACTCATAGCAGTTGATTTTGACAGCTTTCAATTAAAGCGGGAAGGCTACAACCCCAATACAGGCTATAACATGGCTTGGGCATTATACCACTTGGCCGAAGACGAAGTACACCATAGGGGGCAGATCAGCATTATTAGAAAGTTGTACAGAGCACATCATCAAAACTCCTGATTCTATTAGTGGCGCATACCCGCCTGCGGCAGGGTACCGGGCTATCCGTTCTTATTAAATGCGCTGCCTGTCGGTTCGTTGCTGCCTATTGCGGTGGCTACCTCTGGGCCGCCCCCGCAATAGGCGCACTCACTCGCCATTCAGCACATTTAATACCACTGCTATCCCTTGCGCGCGAAATTCCAAATAGAGGTAGTTTAAAGAAAGATATAAAAGATTGAGTCTGCTGAAGCGTCACTAAAAGGTACTCCGTTTCAAACGGTCGTTTTTTTCGGTAAAGAGATGATGAACTCGGCCCCTTTCTCCAATTCGCTTTTGATGCTAATACTGCCTTTATGTTTTTTCATAATGGTCTGGCAAAAGGCCAAACCCATGCCATTACCCGGATAAACAGAATCATTATGAAGCTTTTTAAACATTTCAAAGATTCCTTCTTGGTCATTCGGGTCAATTCCTATTCCATTGTCTTTGAAAGAGAAGTGATGCATGTCATTCGTCTCACGATATGAAATATCGATAACGGGAGCCCTATCCGGATGTTTGTATAATAGGCTATTAGTAAGTAAATGTTGCACGACGAACTGCATCAGATGCTTATCACATTGAATTACTTTAGGTAAGGCATTGATATTGAATTCCGCTTTCGTTTCATTAATTCTATTGGCCAGGTCTGCTTGAACGTGCTTTATCAAGCTTGTCATATCACAAGCTGCGATTTTGAGCTCTTGTTGTTGTATATAAGCTAATTGTAACAACTCTTCTGTGGTTTGCTTCATTCTATTCGCACTGCTGTTAATGTACGAAAGGTATGTAGCATCCGCTTCGCTAATTTTCCCTGCTGTTGTATCTGTTAATAAGCCAGTAAAATTGATGATGTTCTGAACAGGAGATCTAAAATTATGAGCCGCCACGAATGCATACTGTTCTAAGACTTTATTAGATTCCTTGAGGGCGATATTTTGATCGCTTAAATCTTTATTGATTCTTTTGAACACATAGTTGATCTCGTAATAAATAACGATCAAAGACAAAAGCGCGAATAGCAACTCTACTATTATGATCAATAAAAGTTTAGAATCAGAGGTTTCTTCTAATTGCTTTACGACTTCATTCATCTTCTTGAGATAAGCATCTTGATGTATTTTGAATGCTTTCAACTCTTCAGCAGATGATATGCCTGTTGCTACTTTATTTTTAGTGATTTCAATATCAGCTCCTAGCGCTTTGAGTTGCTCGAAGCTATTTTTATCCCAGTTAAACACACCTGTGTTGCCTAATTTATCAAGTAGGTACTGATGTGCTTTCTCCCAATCGGCAAGATCTGTTGTGATCAGCTGATGTATTTTATCTTGATTTGACTCTGTATTCGAAGAAGCGATCTGAAGCGCATAAACATTTGCCAATAAGCGCTGGCTTAACATCCTTTGCCGACCACCAACATTTATCAATTCGGAATCTGCTCTTTTTTGGTACAACCAATATTGTATAAACGATTGATTGAAGATGATCAAACAAATCGCAATGGCTGCGGCAACAAAATATACACTTCTACGACTCATACTTGACTTGACTTGACTTAGTCAGCACTTAAATCTTCCAAGACACCTTTCAAAGTAGGTAGCGTAAGCGGCTTTTGTAAAAACCCTTTTACTTCCTGGAACTTAGCCGCTTTTCTTTTGTCGGCCTCATATGTAGAAGTCGTGAGCATGAAAATAGGCGGTACTTGTTTTTGATCTTGAGTCAATGCTACGATAAACTCCCAACCATTCATGCCCGGCATATTCACATCTAAGAAAATGGCATCAGGAGATTGACCTTGACCGTCTTTGAAAAATCTTAATGCCTTTTTCGGATCCTCAAAAAATTGATAGCCTTCGCATAAATCCGACTTACTTAATACTACCTCATGAAAGGTGTTGACCATAAGATCATCATCAATAAGTATCAAGTATTTGAACTTTTCTTTCAAAATAAGTTATTATTGAATTGTACTAGCACGTAAAAAAACATGTCAACTATACGCCCTTATACACCCAGCGATTGGGAACGCATTTGTGACATACACGATAGCGCACGAATAGACGAGCTAAACGGCTCTGTAGACCTAGCTGCGTTCATACCATTAAAAGACTGCTTTGAAGAAGAAGAGTTATTCGACGATGCGGTCTGGGTGTATGAAACAAACAAGTTGGTAATAGGTTTTATAGCCTTTAACCCAAATGAAATCAACTGGCTCTACATAGATACTAATTTTTACAGACAAGGGGTAGGTAAACAACTAATTAGTTTCGCTATCAGCCAGTCTGATGCAGATGAAATACACATTGTTTGTTTATCCAATAATACCCCCGCTATACGTTTGTATGAAAAAATGGGATTTGTAGAATACAAAAGAAAGAAAGGAAAGCTGTCAGGAAACTCAGCTTTTGATGCGGAAGGTATTTTCCTAAAATGGACGAGAGAAAAAACCGAATAAGTTAACATTGAGGTAGTTTAAAGCATGATTCCGAATTCCGCGCGCAAGGGATAGGAGCGGTAATGAGCCGGACGAATGCGCCCTGTTTGGCGGCGTAAAAAGGCGGCCCAGAGGTAGCCATTTTTACGCCTGCCAAACAGCAGCAGGCGGCAGGTGAATTTTAGCGGATAGCCCGGTGACCTGCCGCAGGCGGGCATGCGCCCTCCTACTCATTAGTTAC
>JAHDGT010000149.1 GCA_020631675.1 Bacteroidota bacterium | reverse complement strand
TGGCTGAAAAATACCTTTTTGCCCTTATACTTCAGCTTTCTTTCAAGCAAGCGCGCTGCGATTCCTTTCAAGAAGAGCTTCGTCTAAGAACAAAAAGCTTGATTTTTCATCTCAAAAGCCCCAACCTAAATAGTTACGATGTGATTTAATGGACTTTACATCAATAAGAGTGCATGAACAGATGATTTTTCCCGAATTAGCCCAAACTTTCTGTTTTACTGAGTGCTAAATCCCATGATAAGGTGTCTGCTACCAACCTACCGCTTTCTAATGCGGCATTGATAGATCCATTAGCGATATGATCGCCGCACATATAAACGCCTTCGGTGATCGCTTTGATTTTCTTTCTTTCTAAGTAGCTGACATGACTTTGATCGGGTAGAGCGTGGTGGATGTGATAGGTGCGTAAGTGGTGCCAGTATCTCACATCTTCACCGAATAACTGAATCAATTCTGCTTTTACGGCATCGAGTAAGCTGTCGTCGTCCATTGAAGTGGGTTGAACGATGGATACGGAGATCAAATGCCGACCAGGAGGGGCATAACTTGGATTGACCACACTGGGTACGGCGATGTTATTGATCAAGCTATTACTATTGCCATTGATCATAATGAAAGGCTTGATTACCGGTGGTTTGGCGGCAACGGAGAAGTAAAGGCACTTGACCTTTCTCATATTCACATTGATGCTGGGTAATTGTAAGAGTCTTCTGGCCGCAGGTGGGTCAGTAGCAACGAGTATTGCTCTGGCACTTACTTCTTCACCACTATCCAGTGTCACTTTTCCGCTTTCTACTTTGGCTACACCTGTATGAGTTTGAATGGTGCCCTGAGCCAAACGTGCAGCTAGTTGTCTGGGTATGGCTTCCATGCCTTCTGTGGGGAGAGCGGCATAGCCGGTGCTGAACATTTTGAAGACGAATTCAAATACTCTACTTGAGGTTTTTAAGTCGGCTTCTAAAAATATACCCCCTAAAAAGGGTTTGAAAAATGAGTTGATGAAAGCAGTTGAGAAATGCCATTCATGCTTCAAATAATCAAAAGTGGTTTGTTCTGGCTCATTGAATATGTCTTCGATACTTAATCTTTTCAAGCGATTGCGCAGGGCCAGAATTTTTAGCTGATCCGAAAACTTCACGAAAGGCGCACCAAAGCTAGAGAAAGATTCTAAGGGACGGCGTAAGGGATCGGTTAAGTGGTATCTTTTGTTTTTATAGAGTACTACAGAGCCCGCCAAGAAGTGCTTTAATCTTAGGGTATTATAATCGAGCATTTTTTTGCCCTCCGGATAGGAGGTGATGTATATTTGGAAGCCTCTGTCTAATAAGAAACCATTGAGTGTGTCTGTTTTTACTCTTCCGCCTACACGATCAGTGGACTCGAAGAGTTTAATATTCAACCCTTCGTTTTGAAGGTGGATGGCCGCACTAAGCCCAGATAAACCTCCACCTACTATGATCACATCGAATTGTGCCATTCTATATTGTTGTTTTGAATGCCAAAGATAGCATGTTCGAACTTTTTACCACTGATGGTCTACGCAAGGGATAGGAGTGGTAATGAAGCCACTGAATGCGCCCTGATTGGCGGCGTACGAAAGCGACCTCGCGAAGCTCTTTGTACGCCTGCCAAACAGCAGCAGGCAGGGGCTGAATTTTAACGGATAGCCCGACCACGCAGTAAAAAGGGGTTATTGTTTCAACGCATGATTTTCTTGGAACGTTTGTACGGGTGCTATTGCGGGAGATTTATCAATAACATCCCCCTTTTTATTGCGTGGATGCGCCCAACTAACAAAAATGGAGATACAATGGTTTAGTCGACCGCGGCTAATGTAAAGAAGAAGGTGGCTCCTTCGCCAAGTGCGGATTCTACCCATATTTTACCACCGTGACGGGCGACAATACGTTGACAGAGGGATAAGCCAATGCCAGAACCGGGATAATCACTGCGTTGGTGTAAGCGTTGGAACAGTCCGAATATTTTATCGCTGTATTCTGGGTCAATACCTATACCATTGTCTTTGATGGAGAACAGGTATTCATCGTTTTGTTTTTGGTAGTCGATCATGATAACTGGAGGGGCTTCACTGCGGTATCGGATCGCATTGCCGATAAGGTTGGTGAAAAGCCGGATCATTTGAATGCGGTCGGCTTGCACCATTGGCAGTTCTACCGCGTGTATGCTTGCCTCATTAGTGGCTATGCTTGGGCGAAGATCCAGACGAATGACCTCAAGTACTTCGTTCAGGTTGGTAGGTTCGAAATCTTTACCTTGTGTATTGATACGGGAGTAGGCGAGTACCCCTTGAATAAGGTCTCCCATTCGCTTGGAGCCGTCAACCGCGAAATGGATATACTCATGGGCTTCTTTGGGCAATAGTGCGCTATATCTTCGGTCAATGATCTGAAGATAGCTGCTCACCATACGGAGGGGCTCTTGGAGGTCATGAGATATAGCGTAGGCGAATTGTTCTAATTCTTTATTGCTCTGTTCTATTTTGGAGGCATAGGAACGAATCGCTTTGGCGGAGGCTATGCGCTCTGAGATGTCTTGGACCATACCTACCGCATAGGTGGGAATGGTATCATTGGGGTCTTCATAATAGAGTGCGGAGGTCAGTTCACACCATACGTAATCCCCATTTTTTTTACGGTAGCGTTTTTCAACGTGATGCACATCATTGGATTGACCTGTTTGGAACTTGGTCACAATGGACTTGTCCATATCTTCAGGATGTACGAACTGATCGATATTCGATCCTATGAGGGAAACTTTGGAATCATAACCGAGCAGAGCGGCCAGTTGCTCATTGGCATCTAGGATCTCTTTGTTCATATCGATGATGATGATACCCATCGGTGCATTTTGAAAGATGGTCCTGAACTGATGCTCGCTGGTTTTTATGACCCTTAAAGTCTGTTCGCGTTGGGTGACATCTTGAATGACGATACAATTGTAAAATCCTTTGTCTGTAGAGACAAGGTTATAGGTCACCTCTAATTTTTTTTGGTGCCCATTGCTATCTACATAGCTGGTTATTTCTTTTTGATAAGCTGTTTGCAATAAGGTTTGCCAAAAATTTTCATTGTACAATAGGTTAGAGGCTTTGAAAAGCTGTAGTTCTTCTACAGATTGCAAATGGCTCTTTGAGTTTGAACGATTGAAGAAACGATCCACCGCCCTATTGCTGAAGATGACTTTGTGGTCTTTACTCAGAATGAGTACAGGTGAAGAGATTTGACTTAGTGCGGACTGAAGTAGGGATAGGGCTTGCTTGGCCGCATATTGATTAGACTGATTGTTGACCTGTACTAAAAGTCGACTTTTATCATTCAGTTGAATTCGACTGACAGTTAAGCCGACAAGTTGGGTAACATTGCCGAAAGTAAAGTTTTGAACATACTTCCATTGATCATTCACATTTATCTCGCTAATGATACTAGGGTATTGCGTTTTGAAAAGTTTGGCAATGGGGTGTTTATCCCCATTCAGTATTTCTACGAGAGATTGTTTGGTCTGACCAGTCAGTAATCTACTTGCAGCATGATTGCTTTCTACGAATCTTTTACTGTCCTCATCGAACCAAATTAGAGGAGTGATGTCGTGTGTTTTAAAATGTTGGGATTCTGTAGATAATCGCTCGTAGTCTTTCATTACGTTATAAAGCCTACCTATACCCTTATAAGCAAGTATACCGATGAGTGCGGAGAACAGGATCAACTGCGATTTATTGGCAAAAGATGGCTCTGAAAAAGCCAAGCCGAGGCAAAGCAGCAAAATAGAGAAGGGCAGATAGAACCTACTGTTCTCATGAGGAAGTAGTAGACTGAGCACAACAATTGTCAGGCAGCTTAGCGCGTAATTCAGCGGAGGGAATTGTTCGTAATAGCCCAATAAGATCATTCCACCTGTGCAGATTGTACCTAAGATGACCAAGCCAAGTGCAAAGTGTTTGTTTATGATGTCCGAGATCAAGTTGAGTAAGCCCCAGATTCCTAAAGCACTATAAAATATGGATAATAGAATTGTGGGGGTGCCGGCATTCGCTTCAAACTGAAAAAAGTAGATCGCTAAAACGGCGAAACCAAAAATAAAGAGGGTGAATTCTTTGCTAAACGAATTTCTGCTCGGCCTTCTGAGGAAGGGCGATATCTGATTCAGAGAATAGGTTGAATTGGAGTCAGTATTTTGTTGAGGAGTCACGGTGTTCAGCTTAAATTGCCATACAAATGATAAATCTCACAATGCTTAAGTTCAGCTCAGAATTAAGACATTATCATCAATATCGACCGTTTGCGGGAGTTCAAAATAAAAGGTGCTTCCAGATTTGGAAGATTCGAACCAAATTTGACCATTATGTCGGTCAATGATCTTTTTACAAAGTGCAAGACCCATGCCAACACCTGAGGATTTTTCATTTGTTGGTAAGATGTGGCTTTTACTGAACATATCAAATACTTTAGTCTGTATTTCTTCTGGTATTCCTATCCCATTATCAGACACGGAGAACTCGTAAAAGCTACCTTTTTTCTGGAAATTTATTTCAATGTAGGGGTTGTCTGAGATGTTATATTGAAGTGCGTTTTCTAATAAGTCACAAAACAGTTGAACGATTTGAGGGAATATACCACTGACTGTAGGCAAGCTTTTGGAGATGATGATACTTGCTCTTTTGTGTGATATGATATTTTGCATTTTATCCTGTGCAAATAGTATTGCTTTGTTACAATCTACAGGGGTGAATACATGATACTTCATCAAATCGGCATATTTTGATAAAGCGGTGATCCTTTGATGTAAGCTTTTCGTTCCGCTCACGGCAAAATCTATATAGCTTTTCGCTGCCTCGTCTAATTGATCCGCATAGTTTCGGTCTAAAAGCTGAATATAGCTGGTAATGGTTCGCAATGGTTCTTTAAGGTCGTGCGAGGTTATCTTGGTTAAATGTTCGAGTTCTTTATTATTGCGCTCTAATTTGGATAAATTGAGTTTGAGTTCAGTTTCCACTCTTTGTTTTTCGGTCATATCGTAGACCACGCAGAGGGTCCCGATAAGCTTAGAACGCAAATTGGAAAAGGGCGAAAAGCTCATTTCAAAACAGGCGTTTTTCTTTTTGGTATGCGTACTTATGGTTTCCCCTTGTAAAGCCAAATTCAAAATCTCATGGAAAGTTAAATCATCAGGGAATAGCTCATAAATGGATCTACCTATAATTGACCTTTTACTGGAAAAGTTCTTATACCCTTTTCCTGCTTGAATTCTGATCTTCCCGTCTGTGTCAATGAACAAGATCATCAGGGGTGAGCTATTGACAATGTGTTGTAGTGATTCTAAGGATTTACTATTCGTAAGTATGGTTCTTTTATACTCGGATATATCCGAAAACCTTAAAATCAAAGTAGAAGAAGCTGCATTATTATAGAGCTTATCACATACCAAATGCAGCCATTTTTCATTCCCTTTAGCACTGAGTAAGCGAAAGTCTTTTTCAAATGGAAGTTGCTTATCGGTCAGTTGTCCGATTTTAGAGAATAAAACCTCATCCAAATATACTTTTCTGTTTAAGCTATCTGCTTCTGTTTTATTGGATAAGTCTAATAGCCCCTCTAAAGGCGCATTGGATTGGATGATTTCATTTTTCTCAGGATCATAAAGCATAATGCCATCAGGCAGATTGTCTATGATCTGCTTATGTCTCAGAAAATCAAATTTATCTTTAGCGTATGATCTATTCCGGTTTTGGAAAAGTGCATAAGATGCTAAACATAAAACCGCTGCTGCGAAACAGAGTAGTAAAAAGCTGGTAAAAGGTAGAGTCAGATAAGATATGAAACTAAAAACTAAAAATAAACCACTTAAAAAAGCAACTTTTTTGTTGTTGTCAAAAATGATAATAGTGGCAAGTAAACCAATGAAGAAAACAATTAGTAATAAACTGATCAATAGAGTTGGGTCGATGGAATTTAAAAATACCAACGACGGTTCAAAAATGATATTGGAATATAATGTACTCAAATACATGTATAGGGTTTTCATGTATCGTATTCATCAACAAAGGAATGCTCACACATTAAATATAAGTCTGAAATCAGATTAATTGATGATACTCATACACCTATTGTCGTAACTATTTAATATGGGGTGCGAATAGCATTAGCTGGTCGGAATATCTTGATCCATCAACCAAATTTGCACGATATAAACAGTTACTTATTCTTTTACATACTATACTATAAATATGCCAACGCAAAAGAATGCATATCAAATAATTGCGTTTGTTGGTGCTCAGCTTTAACAGAAGAGCTGTGCACATACCTATAGTATAGTACCTATGTCCAATTACTGGATAGGTCTTATGAATTGAGAGAGCTGAGGGCGTTCTTCCGTTTTCCAGCGAAAGCCCTTTATAGTGGCTTGTTGCGGTGGTATCTGATCTATCGGATAAAAGGTAGCGATGGGCTGGTCTAAGAACCTGATATTGTCTACCTGCCCTTCCGAGAAAACGACTTTGATCCTACCACTAATTGAACGATTCATTCCAGAATAGGAACCATCATTTTCTTGTGCATAATAGATACTTTCCGCATTTCCTTCTACGAGTAAAGAAGATATTTTGTTACGCAAAAAGTCACCAAAAACATATCTTCCTTTCACTTGGTCAAAGACAGTGGGAGTAACCGCTGTGCCCAGAAAAGCATTGTGCCGCATTTCTATCTTGCTGGGAGAATTGTTTTCTGTGTATAGAAGTAATGTATCAGCTTCTAACTGATGTTGTTCTACCCATAGAATAGGGTCTTGGTACATTTGAAAAGTAGAATCAGTTAGGTCGTAGACTAAAGAATCGCAAATCCCTTGCATATCACTCTTGTAGATTCTGACATTATGATAAGCGTAAAGCCCTTCTTTCTCTACTAATGCACCAGTAATACTATCCCTTTCAGCCGCTTGAGCGAAAGTGGTCAAGGTGTCAGCTATCAGGTATAGGGTATCGCCATCTAACTCTTTCGTCAACAAGACCTCCTCGTATGCGATCACTCTTTCATCTTCCTCGAATAAACGCAATTCCTCACTGTATATGGTTAGATCCCGTTCTTCATCATACCAGACCACTTTACCAGAAGCAAATCCTTCTCCTGTATTCTTATCGTAATTCAGATTATCCGCTGTTAATGTATTACCCCCTTCATTAACTGTTGCCCGCTTGTCAGTGATCAGTCGGTCGTTCTTCAGATCATAACTACCAGATTGAATGACAATGGTCCCATCTTCAGTAACAATTTCAGTCGGACCATTCATATTGGCCAATTCGGTTTCTGTATTATAGACCAATTGATCGGTTTTCATGTCATACTGTGGAGAGACCAAATGTACATTTTCCTCAAAAGTCACGGTCTTAGTATCTCCGAAATAATCCCCCCGTTCAGATGTGATGGTGGTATCTTCATTTTTTAGCCTACCATTCCCTCTGTAATTCCCTTTCTGGTCATTTACATTGTAACTCATCTGATCCGCCTCTAATTCATTCGCATCATCCTTGAACTGCACATTGCCATATAGCTCGGCATCAGTTGTATTCACATTATACCTCAAAGAGTCAGATTGTGCGAAAACCTCATCATCGGTCATTTCCACATTACCATTTAAATAAGCGGTTTTCGTATTGACGAAATAGGTCAGCGAATCTGACCTTACCCTACTCGTACCATCCTTCATGCGCACATCGGGAACGAGAATGGCTCGCTTAGTGATGAGGTCATAGATCAAAGTATCCGCCTCGATCTCTGATTCTTTATCCGTTAGGTATACATTCCCATAGAGTGTAGCCTCTCTTGAGTTACCATCATAATAGAGCTTGTCCGCTTTGATCGTTACAGAATCCCCCTGCTCGATCACAATATTCCCAAAAGCCTCCACATTGTTTTTGCGTTGGTAAAAACGAGCACTATCACATAACAAACGCATGTTTCCTTGCTCGATCTCCACATCACCGATCAAGCGTTGCTTACTATCATCCTCCAGTCGGTTCACCACCAAGCGGTCACTATGTATGATATGGATTTCAGTATCATTTTCGTCCCGCTCGCCCTTATCCTCTCCATCCTGCGGATTCGCCTCCAATAATTTCGCTTTTTTGGCGGCACGTCCTTTACGTAAGCCACGCTTTTCCTTTTGCCCACTATCCTCCTGTGCCAAAAGTGCTCCATTAGAGCTAAGCAACATGACAATAAACAACAACACGCCGATCCCTATGCAGGACAGGCGTGTCGAGTAAAAAGTCAAAACTGATTCTTTAATTGGAGAACGACCAATTGAAAGTCGTAGCATAATTGAAAAATATTTTGAGACGGGTCTCTAAAAAGTACAACGAAAATATATGGGACTTTACAATTAAAAATCTCATGTCTCGAGTCTATCAGTACCCCTCATTCTTCTTTCTCTTCTTCTCTTTCCGCTCAGAACGATCTCTACGTTCTATCAAAGAGAAACTCACATAGTCCTTAGGGTGCGCTTGCATATCCGCCAACAAAGAGCTCAAATTAGCCATCACCTTGTCAATGTCCTCATACAGTCTGCCATCTTTCAGCAGCATGCCAACAGAGCCATCTCCATTTTCTACCTGATCCGCAATGCCACTCAGCTTAGCGATCATAGCATTTGCTTCATCAACCGTTTTCTTCAAGTCGGCAGTACTTAAATTTCCAGTGATCTTCTTTGTATCGTCCAATACCAGATCCACCTTGCTCATCGTACCTTTCAGCTGACTGCTCATGCTGTTCAACTGGCTGGTCAAAACTTTAGCATCATCTAAGATCGCACTGATCTTATGCATGTCCGTATCCGTGAACTCGCCAACATCCGTGATCACTTTATTCGTGCTCTTTAAAGTGGTCTGCACAGAACCGATCGTTGAATTCAGCCCCTTTAAAGCTTTTTGCAATTCATCAGAACCCAACAAAGTATTAACAGAGTTGATCGTAGAATCCAGGCTGCCCATCATCACTTCTACCTTGTTTTTAATCGGTAGTAGCTCCTTTTCCACCATAGACATCATGTCCGTTTCTATCTCACCCGTCAATTGATCACCGCCTTTTACATAAGTATTGTTCTTGCCCAGATCAAGGCGTATCCCTTTATCCCCCAGCAAGCCCAAACTCACGATCGTCACTTTACTGTCCGTCGGTACATTGACATGCGGATCCAATAGCATGTCCACCACTACTTTACCGGAACCATCTTTCTTCAAGTAGATATCATCAACGATCCCCACTTGCAAACCGCTCAGCTGAATCGGGTTCGCGGGCAGCAAGCCGTCCACCCGTTCATATTCGGCAGATACCAAATGCTGACCACCAAAAAGGTTTTTACCTTTTAAGAAGTTGTAACCAAAGATCAATATCGCCAAGGCCACAATAGCTAATAAGCCTACTTTGGTTTCGTTACTCAATTTCAAATCAAAGGGATTTAGGAATGCTTAACCAACGGGTAATCAATGAGGTAGTTTAAAGTTTTTCATCTGAACCGCGCCTAAGTGCTTGATTTTGAAG
>JAHDGT010000148.1 GCA_020631675.1 Bacteroidota bacterium | reverse complement strand
AGCCCGGTACCCGCAGTAGAAAGGGGGAGGACAGAAGAGACCTTATATCATAACGTCTTTTTGTCGAACACCACAATTTGATGAACGGCAGCAGAATCAATCCCCCTTTCTATTGCGGGTATGCGCCCCGATAAAAGTAGTAAAAAGTCGCCTATCTGAGAGGGATTAAAAAAATCTATTGTGCAACGCGAACGATCTTGTATATTTATCCTCTATTAAGCACGATATTTTGATGGGGACGCCATCCCCACTCCCTAAAATATTCCCTATGCGACGCATACTCTACTTTTTCAGCACTTCTTGCTGTGTTCTTTCCTTGATTTTAGGCTTGAGCCTGAGCTTGAGTCTCAGCACTTCATTGCAGGCGACCCACATTGTTGGTGGAGAATTGACCTACGAATGTTTAGGAGGCGATGAGTTTCAAGTCAACTTGACGGTCTATAAAGATTGCGATGGCGGTCTTGCTGTTCCTTTTGACAACCCAGCTTATCTGACCATTTACAACGATTTCGGTTTTGTAGCGGGTACTTTGGAATTATTTAATCCTGATACGACCACATTAGAGCCAGTGATCGATGGGCTTTGTCTGGAAAGTGTTCCTGATATATGTGTTCGTAGAGGGGTCTACAGTGGTACGACCACCTTGGACATTGCCTTTAGTTCTCATTCCATTGTTTACCAGCGTTGCTGTAGAAATGGATCTATTGTGAACATCATTGACCCTTTGGAGTCGGGTGCTACTTATACGATCAATGTACCTCAGACTCCCGTAGATGAGTGTAATAACTCTTCGCCTGAGTTCGTGAATTTCCCGCCTAATATCATTTGCCAGGATTTTGAACTGGTGTTCGACCATTCCGCCACGGATGCGGATGGGGATTCGCTGGTCTATGAGTTCTGTGATCCGTTCTTGGGTGCGAGTGATATTGATGCAGCGCCAGTGATCGCCTCCGCTCCGCCTTATGACCCAGTGGTCTGGGGTGGTTTGTTTGATACGGAGAACCCGCTTGCCAGTGATCCGCCAATGAGTATTGATCCAGAAACGGGTTTACTCCTGGCTACGCCTCCTTTTACGGGGCAGTTCGTAGTGGGTATTTGTGTATCTGAGTATCGCGATGGAGAATTATTAGGTACGGTAAAACGTGACTTCCAATTCAATGTGACAGCTTGTGAGATCGTATTAGTGGATGCCGGTACGCCAGAAGATGTGGTACAGTGTGAAGGTGAACCCGTAACCATTGAAGCAAGTGTGGTAGGTAGTGAAGAGTTCTCTTGGTTCCCGGAAGAGGGCTTGAGTGACCCGAACTCTTTGACTCCTGAATTGACAGAATTGACAGGTTTGCAAACCTATGTTCTGTATGCCGTAAATGAGGCTGGCTGTGATGATTACGATACCATTGTGATCGACTTTGTAGCACCTTTTGAGGTAGACGCAGGTGATGATGTGGTTATCTGTGGTGGTGGCTCCGCGGAACTGACCGCTAGTGGTGGTGCGACTTATGTATGGGAAGGTCCTGATGGTACGATCAGCGACCCTACTAGTGCGAGTATTGTCGTAACGCCAACGGAAAATGCGACTTATACAGTAACCGCTTTTGATGCGGAAGGGGCTTGTAGCTCTGTTGATGAAGTCAGCGTTATTTTATCCAGCTTAGAAGTATCTGTAAGTGACGATGTAACAGTTTGTCCGGGTACGGAAGTAGGTTTACAGATCACCGCTGATGGTGATGGCGTAACTTATTATTGGGTAGCGGAAGGAGATGATGCGATCAGCATTACTGAAGATGGTTTCTTCACCGTGTCTCCTATAGAAACAACCACTTATTTTGTAAGTGCGGATGATGCGGTGGGTTGTTTTGGCGAGTCTTCGGTTACTGTTTTTGTGAGTGGCGACTTGGATCCTACGATCAGTGATGATGTGACGATCTGCGCAGGTGAAAGTGCGACTTTAACTGCTGGCGGGGGCACGAACTACTCTTGGAGCCCGGCTGATGGATTAAGCAGTGCAACAGATGCGGAAGTAACAGCCTCACCTACAGAAACTACTACTTATACCGTAGCGGTAAGTGATGACAACGGCTGCTCTGGTACAGCTACTGTAACCGTAACGGTTGATGCCGTATCTGACCCTGGCTTTATCACAGAAGGTGATGGCGAGTTCTACTATTGTGATGGTGATGTTGCGAGCTTTACAAGCTCTGGTTCAGAGATCGCTGATGGTCATGCGCTGCAATTCGTATTGACCACTTCTGACGAAGGGCCATTTGATAATGTAGTCAGCACATCATTAGATGCCACCTTCTCCGCATCCAGCGATGATTATAATACGAACACGGATTACTACTTATACTTAGTAGCTGGTGCTACGGATGATGCGGGTAATGTGGATGTTTCCAGTCCGTGTATTCAATTCAGTGGTCCTACTCATTTTGTACTATTAGACCCGATCACAATTGATTACGGGGATAACTGTAATGCGGAGACGGGTCAATTTACTGTCTCTTTCAGCATTACTGGTGGTTTGCCTTCTTATGATGGCAGTGATTACCAAGTGAATGCCACATCTTATGTGGATGAGTTAGGCGTCAGCGAAGGGGCTTTATTCGGACCATTCCAAGGTGGAGAGAGCTATAGCATTAGTGCGACAGATGATTTAGGCTGTAGTGCGGATGTGAGTGAGTCTTCTGTTCCTTGTTTGAAACTGCCTATTGAATTGGTGAGCTTTGAAGCAACCGCCTTAGAAACAAGTAATCTGATCAGCTGGCTAACGGCGTCAGAATACCAGAACAACCACTTCTTATTGGCGCGCTCTTTTGATGGCAGTACTTTTGAAACCATCGCTACTATTGATGGTGCGGGTACTACAACTGAAGACACGGCTTATGAGTTCGTGGATGCGGCTATTGAAATGGGTACGACTTACTACCAGTTAACGCAAGTGGATCAAGATGGTACGATGGTGACTTCGCCTGCGATCAGCTTGAATCGCACTGGTTTCAGCACGGGTATTTTAAGTGTTCAACCTAATCCTGCGCAAGATGTCATTCAGATTCAAGTGCTACAGGATACAACTGTTGATAGCGAACTTTTCATCTACGATGTTACGGGTAAGTTGATGTTGCAGCAAGCTGTTGGTGCCAATACGCTACTAAGCATCGATTTAACAGATTACCCAAGTGGTTTGTATTTTGCTCGATTGAAAGCGGGTGAGGCTTGGTATGGTGAGCGTTTTGTGAAGCAGTAATTCAGACATAAGACATAAGACTTCGTGCTTGCGCCGAAGTCCTTAGCAAATAAAAAAAGCAGCATAGCTCTTGGCTATGCTGCTTTTTTTATTTGTAGTATCATTTAGGATAATTCTCACTTCTTCCTAAACCTATACTTCAAACCCACCCCCAACAACATCAAGTTCTCAGAAGCATTCCCAGCATTGAACGGACGATGCAAACCGAACTCAGTGCCCAAGTCCAAACGATCATTAAAAGAATGCATATAGCCTGCCGTTAGTCCTAAAAAGTGAAAGTTATCATCATTCCTTACTTGTTGCAGCATATAACGAGGTGTAGCATAAAAAGCACTTTTCTCACTAAAATGCAGTGAATAGTACAAGGGTAAGTGATAGCGCAATACCAATTCCTCGCCAGCGAGTTGGTAGCTTAAACCAGCACCCAATGAAAGGGCTGACTTACTTTGTTTATCACCAACGAATTGGTACTTACCGCTCAATTGCGCATTCAGTCCGGTGCTTACCTTCAATCCTAAATCGAAACGTTCACTGATTCCATGTTGAAGACTTATATCTCCAAAAGGCAACACAAAAGAACCCAGCTCACTTGACACGGCCGGATTATCCACTACCCCCAGCAGAGAAACAGAAGGTGTGATTTCTGTTTGTCCTTTACCTAAGGTCCGCCCCGTTTGGAAACTGGTGAGCTGTGCGCAGGAACTTGCTCCAATGAGCAAGATGAACAAAAGAACAAGGTAAATAGCTGGTATATTTCTCATCGGATTTTTCATAGTGTCTATTATCGATTCGCATATAAATCAACTCGCAAAGCTTGATAGGCTTTCCAGTCAAACTCATTTAAAAACTTCGCGGCGGCTTCCGCACCGCGGATGAATAACTTCACTTTGCGCTCATCACTCATTTTAAAATCCAGCCAGTTGAATTCATCAGTATTGATGTAAGCGATCAAGTGCTCGTAATCGTCATTCTTTAGCACAAAGTCATAATCATAGATAAAGCTACTGGTATTCAACATAGATAAGCAAAACTTCATAATACCCGAAGTATTATTAGGAGCGACACGATCTTTACCCAGCTTCGCCCCAAAGGTGGGTCTGGAGGGCTTGGGCTTATCCGTATGCAGCATATTGATCGGGAAGTTGGATAACAAACCACCATCTACCAGTTTCACGCTTTCGGGCCAAAGTTCATCATTGATCTTGTACTTCGTTTTTCGGTACCACTCCTTTTTAGCTGCTTCATCTTGAGGCACTTTTAGCTCCAAGGGCTTGAAGAAAAAGGGTATCGACATAGACGCTCGAACGTAATCAGCAGGATTGATCTCTAACTCTCCCCAGTACATATCTTTAAATGCAGGAAAGCTCACCTTCGTTTGGGTCGTAATATCGGAGGCGATCATGATCAGCTTGGCCTTAGAAGTCTGCCCTATCCTTTTTCTGCTATCGCTATCTACTTGAAAGACTTTCTTTTGAAAACCCGCGATCTTCTCATCCAGTTGCTTGCTGTGTATGAGTTTATTTTCTCGCAGCACATTTTTAATCCAATCATGAAAATCATCACCCGGGTTCAGGTAGTTCTTTCCTCTAAAGGCTAAGTAGATCATATAGGCAACACCCATTACACCACCCAGCATATTAGCCAGCTTGCTGTTCTTAAGCATTAGGTTCATGAATGAGCGTACATATCCACTTCCATCTACAAAATCGAACAGGTCTTTATTACAGAGGTAATGAAGGATCTTCTCGCTCTTCGCTTCCTCTACCTCTCCTACTGCTGCCATCATCATGGTATTGATCGCACCGGCCGAAGTACCTGCTAAACTATAGAAGCGTATTCCCATTTGCTCCATCACATAGGTATAGCCAAGCAGTCCGATACCGAGCACTCCACCACCCTCTTGCACCAGGTCGACGTATTGATGTCCATCCGCATCTACTACATCCGAAAAGGTCTGTTCGTGTATTTTTTTGGACTTGAGATCCTTAATGATCTCCTTCACTAAAGGATGATGGGTAAAATCAGTTGTGTGCATATTGTAGTAGTTGATCAGCTCAATAAAAAAATCCCGACCACAAATATATGGTCGGGATTCAAGTACCTGGACAAAAGTAAGCGTATAGCTTAAGACGCCGCTATTTTAGTTGTTGCCAAGGCATGAAAAACGAGATATAGCAGAGCTAAATGAGGCTTTTCATAACGCAGGATACGGCTAAAAGAGCAAGTCAGAAGCAACGATTATTTTTGTCCGGGTACTTAACATCACCTCTATCAGTAGATAAGGATGATCAAATTAAATTAGTCTTGCAGCTTGAATACACGCTTCAACAAATCTGTTGTACGTGATAAAGGATCTTTACGGATCTTCAATTCCTCTTTAGCGACCATAGTGAATAAACCTTGTATCGCACGGTCCGTAACGAACTCATCCAAGTCAAAGTCGATTTTCTTAACTAATGGAATTTGATTGTACTTGCCAATGGCATCATCCCAGAACTTAGTCGCATTTACGCTAGATAAAGACTTCTTTACCACAGGAGAAAAAGCAGTACGCAACTCACCAGTAGTTGCTGTCTTCAAATACTCTGTAGCCGCATTTTGCTGACCGCCTGTTAAGATCTTCGTCGCATCTTTGATCGTCATTTTTTTGATCGCACTTACAAAGATCGGCTTCGCTTGCTTAGCCGCATCTTCCGCACCGCGATTCAAGGACAATACTACCTTATCCACCATATTATTCAAGCCAAGATCACGTAGCGTGTTCTCTACTTTTTTCACCTCTGGTGGGAAAGGAATCTTGATCTGTGGATTCTTAAAGAAACCATCTGTCTTAGAAGCGGTAGAAGCACCTTTGGTGATCCCCACTTCCAATGCTTGCTTCAAACCTTGAATGATCTCAGAATTGGTAACAGCACCACCGCTAGTACCACCTAAATCACCCAAAACGCCCTCTACTGATTTCATCACGTCTTGCGACAAGCAACCACTTGATAGCATCGCAACAACGAGTAGCATGATTAAATTTCTCATGTCGATTGTTTTTTAGATTATCGTAAAGATAGGGCGATGAGATTAAAAACTCATCCTCCTCTCTATAGGGACATGATTAAGGCTTATAGGTCAAATATTAACGCTTGAAAAAACTGCCCACCATATAGCTGCCAATGAACTTAGCGGCCATGCCCATCACATCATCACTTACCTTACCATCATTATCACGATCCAAGAAACGCTCGAAGATGCTCATATCTCCCTGAGAGTAGCGCTTATTGCTTTCCGCCTGTTGCGCTTCGTTCAAGAAGCCAGATAGGTCATTGATGCCCATATTATTGCTATGCGCTTGCTTACCCAAATAACCCATGATGATAGGTGCTGCCATCTTCATCAAGCCCGAAGTCGCCTCAGGAGACAAACCGCTGAACTGGCTCACAAATCCTTCAACCGTGCTACGGTTGCCACCTAAAACATGCTTTAAGATACCATCACCAGGACCTTGCTGGTAGCCACCGCCACCTAAAAAGCCAGATAGATCATTCAAGATGCTACCATTGTGGTCTTCAACGATCGCTTTATGTAAAGACTCCGCTCCATTGGTATTAGATGCATTCTGTGATAAAGCTTTTACAATAATGGGGATCATGCTCTGTAAACCACTGCTCGTTTGCTGTTTGTTAGCGCCCAATTGACCAGCGATCATGCTGATCGCGTCATCTCCAAATTGGTTTACTAAGCTTTCAATAAAAGTTGCCATCTGCGTATATAATGTTTAATGTGAGTCTAGTGATAGCGTATAGCTCTCGACTCGGGATGATAGTTCTAATGGAGTAGTTGAAAGACAAATTTAAGACCAAACGCCATGTGTCTTGTCACTCCTATTATATACCATAGATACAAGAGAATTGTTCGACTTTCATTTTAACATCACCTATGGGTCGTAAAAATAGTAAAAGCACCATCTCCAGCATATGGAAATGGTGCTTTCTAATGATTTCA
This sequence comes from Bacteroidota bacterium, assembly GCA_020631675.1. Classification (GTDB taxonomy): domain Bacteria; phylum Bacteroidota; class Bacteroidia; order Chitinophagales; family UBA2359; genus JAHDGT01. The sequence goes on along the minus strand of JAHDGT010000148.1, from coordinate 2,327 downwards.
CCTAATCAACTATGATCAGCTCAAGCCCTCATCTTGACGGATCTTATTCAAAGCACTACCCGCTTTGAACCACTCGATCTGTAACTCATTATAGGTATGCTGTACCTCAAAGCTTTCGCTGGTACCATCCGCATGGTCCAATTGAACAGTCAAATTCTTGCCTGGAGCGAACTCAGTCAAACCTAAGATAGAGATGGTATCATCTTGGCGTACCTTTTCGTAATCGTCTTTATTAACGAAAGTCAAACCGAGCATACCCTGCTTCTTCAAGTTCGTTTCGTGAATACGAGCGAAAGACTTCACGATCACCGCACGTACTCCTAAGAAACGAGGCTCCATAGCTGCATGCTCACGAGAAGAACCTTCTCCGTAGTTTTCTTCACCGAAAACAACAGAACCCACACCCGCAGCTTTGTAAGCACGCGCCGTATCAGGCACCGCACCGAACTCGCCAGTTAACTGGTTCTGAACCGTATCCGTCAATTCGTTGAAGTAGTTCACCGCACCCGTCAACATATTATTGGAGATGTTATCCAAGTGACCACGGAAACGCAACCAAGGACCTGCCATAGAGATATGATCCGTAGTACACTTCCCTTTAGCTTTGATCAAGAGCTTCATTCCCGTCAAGTCCGTACCCTCCCAAGGAGCGAAAGGCGTTAATAACTGTATTCTCTTAGAGCTAGGATTAACATTTACCTCAACGGCACTACCATCAGCAGCAGGCTCTTGGTAACCCGCATCTTTCACGTCAAAACCTTGAGGTGGAAGCTCCACACCCGTAGGCGCGTCCAACTTCACCTGCTCTCCATTTTCATTGGTCAAGGTATCTGTTAATGGGTTGAAGCAAAGATCACCCGCGATCGCCATGGCCGTAACGATCTCTGGCGAAGCGACAAAAGAACGCGTAGCCGGATTACCATCATTACGCTTAGCGAAATTACGGTTGAAAGAAGTGATGATGGAGTTCGCGCGATCCGGATCATCCGTATGACGTGCCCACTGACCGATACAAGGTCCACAAGCATTCGCCAATACCACACCACCGATCTTATCGAAAGCATCTAGCTGACCGTCGCGCTCTACTGTGTAGCGGATCATCTCGGAACCAGGCGTTATAGTGAACTCCGCCTTTGCTTTCAGGTTTTTATCTACTGCCTGGCGTGCTAAACTCGCCGCGCGATCCAAGTCTTCATAGCTAGAGTTAGTACAAGAACCGATCAAACCAACCTCTAATTTCTGTGGATAATTGTTCTCTTTTACCGCTTTAGCGAACTCACTTATCGGCCAAGCCAGATCTGGTGTATAAGGACCATTGATGTGTGGCTCCAACTCAGATAAGTTGATGTGGATCACCTGATCATAATACTGCTCTGGATTCTCTTCAACCTCAGGGTCATTTTGTAAATGCTCAGCTACAGTCTGCGCCAAGTCAGCTACCTCCGCACGACCCGTCGCACGCAAATAACGATCCATCGCATCACCAAATTCGAAGATCGAAGTCGTAGCACCGATCTCAGCACCCATATTACAGATCGTACCTTTACCCGTACAAGATAAACCACGCGCACCTTCGCCAAAGTACTCAACGATAGCACCCGTACCACCTTTCGCGGATACGATACCCGCTACCTTCAAAATCACATCTTTAGAAGATGTCCAACCGCTGATCTCGCCCGTCAAATGAACACCGATCAACTTAGGCTGCGCCAACTCCCAAGGCATACCTGCCATCACATCAACCGCATCCGCACCACCAACACCGATGGCGACCATACCCAAACCACCCGCATTCACCGTATGGCTATCCGTACCGATCATCATACCACCAGGGAAAGCGTAGTTCTCTAATACCACTTGGTGAATGATACCTGCACCCGGCTTCCAAAAACCGATGCCATATTTATTAGAAACAGCCGATAAGAAATCGTATACCTCACTGTTCACGTCATTCGCGATCTCCAAATCTTTCTCCGCACCCACTTTAGCTTGGATCAAGTGATCACAATGTACCGTAGAAGGTACCGCCACCTTAGGCTTACCCGCCATCATGAACTGCAACAAAGCCATCTGAGCCGTCGCATCCTGCATCGCCACACGATCCGGTGCGAAATCCACATAATCCTTACCCCGCGTATAAGGCGCGTCCGGGTACTCATCTTGCCACAAATGCGTGTACAAGATCTTCTCAGAAACAGTCAACGGACGACCCAACACTTCACGTGCTTTAGCCACCTTCGCAGGCATATCCGCATACACCTTCTTGATCATATCCAGATCAAATAATGCCATGGTTCTTCTCTTTTATGTTGTTGTAAAAATCTTCT
>JAHDGT010000623.1 GCA_020631675.1 Bacteroidota bacterium | reverse complement strand
AGTAATATACGAGTTTTCGCACAATCTGCCGTTAGCCGCAGCTTCGCATTTTTGGCTTGGCCCTTTTTAAGCTACGCTGGCACTATATTCAGAGTATTCGAAATTCATTGTTTATATTGTGGTTTTAGATCAATCACTTCCATGTTAACCAACTTCATCACTGGTCTGATCATTTCAACTTTATTCGCTTACGCCAGTGCACAAGCTTCCAAAGAGGTTGCTGGTGTTAAGAATGGGGAATATGTTTTAAGATTACCTCGATTCTATAAATGGTTCGGTCACTTCACGATATCGGCGACCATAGTAATGATCATCTGGGGAGCTTATTCAGCTTATGTTGATAATGATATGGGAACTGTCGATATCATCGCAATGATTTGCACATTTCTATTCTTAGGTGGTCTCGGATGGGTGATCGTTATGTGGTACAGAAATCACAGGGTCATATTTGACCAAGAGAATTTAACAGTAAGAGACTGGAAAGGTCTGGAAACATCGACCAAATGGAGCGGTATACAGAATGTGAGATTCAGACCATTCTGGGGATATATCACCATTAGGTCCAGATTCGGGGAAATGAACATACATTACCACATTACGGGTCTGATAGAGTTTTACAAAATGTTAGAAAAAAAGACCCATCTCAGAGTAAAAAACTTGAAACTACCTCATTAACCGAAAGAGTGGGTGATCTCACCGACCGATCGAATTTCACCTTCCTGAATATCATCGCCCCGTCCCGTACAGGGATCACTCATAAGATCTCTTTAAATACCAACAGCAGCCATCATGATATTAGCGGTAGATGTACATTACCGGAACGAATTCGCGAAGGTGGTCGCCATCGAATTCCATCAATGGACGAATAAAACCCCTGACAATATAATAGAGACCAGAGTGAGTAAGATAGAGCAATATGTATCCGGAATGTTCTACAAAAGAGAACTTCCATGTATTCTCAGTATCCTGAAAAAAACGAATATGTCCGACTTGGAAGCGATAATAGTCGATGGTTATGTAGAATTGGATGATAACGGAAAAGCCGGGTTGGGCAAATACTTGTACGAGAAGCTCGATAAAGAAGTACCGATAATCGGGGTGGCGAAAAAAGGATTCGCTGGTATTGATCAAAATGTGGTGAAGGTATTCAGAGGTGAAAGCGCGAATCCACTTTTTGTTACGAGTATAGGCGTCGACCTTCACGAATCAGCGGATAAAGTCAGGAACATGGCAGGAAAATACAGAATGCCCGATCTGCTAAGAATTCTGGATCAAAAGACTAAAGAGTGAGTTGATCCGTGTATCATAGCAGCTGAGGTGGTCTAGAAAAGACGGACACCTATCCCCTACTGTTTCAGACACTAAGCGTATCCATACTTCATAATTGGAAAGCCTTGTGTTTCTTCGACTTGAAAGTGAGTCACGCGGTCCTTTCGCGGGAAACAGGATAGGTACTGACAGAGTTCAGGCTTCGTTATCTAACTGGTTGCTCTCGATCCAAGATCCTTCTGGTTCAGGCTTCGGGCGGCAAAAATGT
>JAHDGT010000147.1 GCA_020631675.1 Bacteroidota bacterium | reverse complement strand
TACGCCTGCCAAACAGCAGCAGGCAGGGGCTGAATTTTAACGGATAGCCCGACCCTATTTTAATGCAGGTACTTTTTTTTATTTTCACAAACACTGTTTCCGCATTAAAATAGGGATGCGCCCAAATTAATTAAAACATACTGGATAAATGCTATTAACTATAAGTACAACCCACCAGCCAGCCAGTGATTTAGGCTATGTGTTGCATAAGCATCCGGATCGATTTCAATCTGTGAAATTGGCGATCGGGCAGGCACATATTTTTTACCCGACTTGTTCGGATGAAGAGGCGAGCATAGCGCTTTTATTGGATGTAGATCCTATTGATATGGTACGTGGTAATAAGCGGAAAATGTCTGGGAGTTTTGCTTTACAGCAGTATGTGAATGATCGCCCCTATGTGGCTTCTTCATTTATGAGTGTGGCGATCGCTAAGGCTTTTTCAACGGCGATGAATGGCAGATGTACGGGCAAGCCGGAATTGGCGGATGTTGTATTCCCTTTACAGGTGAAGATCAGTGTACTGCCTGCGGCAAAAGGGGGCGAAAACTTGATACGCGCGCTCTTTGAACCGCTTGGTTATAGCGTGGATTGCAAGCGATTGACCTTAGATGAAAAATTTCCGGAATGGGGAGAGAGCCGTTTTTATGAAGTGAGCTTAACGCATAATTTACGCATGAGCGAGCTGCTATCGCATTTGTATGTAATGATTCCTGTTTTAGATAATGACAAGCACTATTATGTAGCGGAATCTGAAATTGATAAGCTACTAGAAAAGGGTGAAGGTTGGTTAGGACAACATCCTCATAAAGAGCAAATTATCAAAAGATACTTCTTGGGATTAAAAGGCTTTTCAAGGAAGGCCAAAGAGCAATTAGCAGCGAATGAGCCTCAAGAAGAAGTAGATGTTTCCGAGGCGGACGCGGCAATTAAAAAACCAAGATTGCACCAACAACGCTTGGAGCTGGCGAAAAAACAATTGCTTGAAGCTGGTGCGAAAACAGTGATCGATCTGGGCTGTGGTGAGGGTAAGTTGTTGCGCATGCTCAAGAAAGAAAGTCAGTTCACCAAAATAGTGGGTATGGACATTTCTTATAGCGAGCTATTGAAAGCGAAGGAGCGTTTGCGCTGGGAGGAAATGTCTGATCGACAAAAAGAGCGAATGGATCTGTTCCAAGGATCTTTGACCTATAAGGATGATCGCTTATCCGGCTTTGACGGTGCGGCCATCATCGAGGTGATTGAGCATTTGGATGAGAACCGACTAAAGGCTTTTGAAAGGGTGGTTTTTGAACATGCCCGCCCTAAGACGATCGTATTGAGTACCCCTAATGCGGACTACAATGCCTTGTATGAACAGCTATCTGCGGGTAGTATGCGTCATAGCGACCATCGTTTTGAATGGAGCAGGGCAGAGTTTAAGGCTTGGACGGAAAAGATCAAAGGTAAATACCAATATGATTACAACATTCTTCCTGTTGGTGAATTAGATGAACAATATGGTGCGCCTTCTCAGATGGCTGTACTTACAAGAATAGAAAATGACAATTAAAGTACCTGAATTATCTCTTATACTGATGGTGGGCATTTCTGGCTCTGGTAAGAGCAGCTTTGCCCGTAAGCATTTCGCACCCTATGAGATCGTGTCTTCTGATGTTTGCAGAGGGGTCGTGTCTAATGATGAAAATGATCAGAAAGCGACAGGCGATGCCTTTGAGTTGCTGCACTATATTGTTGGCAAACGATTAAAAAAGGGATTGCTGACCGTAGTGGATGCCACGAATATTCAAGCAGCAGGGAGAAAGCAATTGTTGCAATTGGCTAAGCGGTATCATGTATTGCCGGGCTGTATTGTTTTGAATATACCCGAAGCCATTTGCAAAGCGAGAAATGCGGAACGCCCGGATCGCAATTTTGGCAAGCATGTGTTGCGACACCAACAAAGTCAATTGAGGGCTTCGCTTAGAAAGTTGAAATCAGAAGGTTTCCGGAAAATCACCATTCTAAACAGTGAGGGGGAAGTGAATGCTGTTGAAAGCATTGTTAGGGAGAAGCTGTACAACAATAAAAAAGACATACACGGACCATTTGACATTATTGGTGATGTGCATGCTTGTTTTGATGAATTGGAGGCATTGCTTACTAAGCTGGGCTATACCGTTAATCGAGTTGAAGAAGAAGGGCAGAACTATGGTTTTGAGGTCCTTGCTCCTGCTGATAGAACGGCTGTTTTCGTGGGTGATTTAATAGACCGTGGCCCTAACTCTCCTGATGTGCTGCGCTTGGCCATGAGTATGGTCAGAGCGGGTACAGCCTACTGTGTACCCGGCAATCATGATGTGAAGCTGCAAAAGTACCTGAAAGGCAAGAAGGTAAAAGTCAGTTACGGACTGCAAGAAACTATTGATCAATTGGAAGGGGCGAGTGAAGCATTTTTGAAAGACATAGAACAGTTCTTGTACGAGCTGACCAGTCACTATGTTTTTGATGATGGGAAATTGGTTGTCGCACATGCTGGATTGAGAGAAGATATGCAAGGCAGGGCCTCTGGTGCTTGTAGATCCTTTTGTCTGTATGGTGATACGGAAGGAAAACTCGATGAAAATGGCTTCGTTATTCGCTATGATTGGGCACAAGATTATAGAGGAGAGGCAAAAGTGGTTTATGGGCATGTCGTAGTTAGGCGTGCGCAATGGCTGAATAACACCATTGATATTGATACTGGCTGTGTATTTGGTGGGGAGTTAACGGCTTTACGCTATCCAGAAATGGAATTAGTGGCGGTTAAAGCCGCAAAGAACTACTACCCGGACAAAGACCCTCTGGCGGAATTGATCGCCAAGGAGGAGTTAAACAGACAACAAGCACATGACGACCTATTACATATTGAAGATTTGATCGGTCAAAGGATCGTGCAGACTCGTTTGCGACCCAATATCAAGATCAAGGAAGAGAATGCTATTGCTGCTTTAGAGGTGATGAGCAGGTTTGCCATTGACCCCAAGTGGTTGATGTACCTCCCTCCTACTATGTCACCTTGTGAGACCAGTGAGTATGATGATTTTCTGGAACACCCGCAAGAGGCCATCTCTTACTTCCAAAAAAATAAGGTTCGTCATTTGATCTGTGAGGAAAAGCACATGGGTTCAAGAGCTGTTGTGGTCATTGCTAAGGATGAGGATGTGGTGCTGGATCGTTTCGGACTACAGAATGTGGGAATTGGCATTTGCTATACCCGTACAGGCAGGAATTTCTTCACGGATGAAGGGCTGGAGAAAGCATTCTTAGAAGCTGTAAGAGATACGCTCAGCAAGTCTGGTTTTTGGGAGCGCATGGAAACCGATTGGGTGTGTATGGATTGTGAATTAATGCCTTGGTCAGCAAAGGCGCAAGCCCTGTTAAAAGGTCAATACGCGGCCGTAGGCGCAGCAGCTACTAATGGCTTGACCAATGCGGTAAGGCTCTTACAAAGTGCTACATCCAGAGGGATTGATATTCCGGAAGAGATTGCTGCTTCTTTTAGCTATCGACAAGCGGCGATCTCAAAATACCAAAAGGCGTATCGTCAGTACTGTTGGACGGTGAATGATCTAAAGGATTTCAAATTAGCCCCCTTCCATATTCTGGCTACTGAAGGCAAGGTGCATGTAGACAAGAACCATCAGTGGCATATGGAGGAGATTCACAGAATTTGTGCTGCTGGTCCTGACTTATTTCGTGCGACCGCCTATAAACTGATAGACACCGAATCTCCTGCCAGCATACAAGCAGCAATTGACTGGTGGTTATCTATGACAGAAGCAGGTGGTGAAGGAATGGTGGTCAAACCATTGGATTTCATTGCCTATGGCCCTAAGGGTTTGGTGCAGCCTGCGGTCAAATGCAGGGGTAAAGAGTACTTACGGATCATCTATGGACCAGAGTATGATATGCCTAAGCACTTAGCTCGGTTAAAGCGAAGAGGTTTGAACAGAAAGCGTTCTTTAGCATTCAGAGAATTCACTCTAGGTATTGAAGCCTTAGAGCGTTTCGTGGATCGTGCGCCACTGCGCAAAGTTCATGAAGCGGTATTCGGGGTTTTGGCTTTGGAGAGTGAGGAAGTAGATCCGAGATTGTAAACCAAGAAAGTGTTACAGCATGATAAAACCGAAAAGACTTTACAAAGGAGACACTATTGCCACCATCTCCCTCTCTTGGGGAGGTGCTGGTGATATTCCGCACAGATACCAACAAGGTGTCAGGCAGTTAATTCAGGAGTTTGATTTGGAGGTAGTTCCGACGAAGCACTCTTTGCGTTCAGCGGACTGGATCTATAAGAATCCAGAAGCCAGAGCGAATGATTTGATGGAAGCTTTGCTTGACCCGAATATAAAAGCCATCATCTCAAATGTTGGTGGAGAAGACAGTGTGCGCACACTACCCTATGTGGATTTTAATGTGATCAGAGAAAACCCTAAAATTTTCATAGGTTTTTCTGATACTACGGTCACTCATTTTTGCTTTTACAAAGCAGGTGTCACCTCCTTTTATGGCACCTCTTTATTAACTGGTTTTGCAGAAAACCAAGGCATGTTCCCTTATCAGGTAGCAGATATAAAAGACAGTTTATTCAACGAAAAGCCCAGGGGATTGATCAAACCCAATACAGACGGCTGGTCATCTGAACGTTTAGAATGGTTTGTTGAGAGCAATAACGCCATTAAGAGAAAAAGAACCCCTTGTAGTGGATGGCGCTGGCTACAAGGCAAAGGAAAAGTAACAGGCCCGCTATTAGGCGGCTGTATCGAGGTTTTTGAGTTCATTAGAGAAACCAAAGCTGGGGTTACTCCTGAAGAATGGGCAGGAAAAATCATGTTCATGGAAACCTCAGAGGAAAAAATGTCTCCTGATCAGCTAAGGTGGATTCTTAGGAATTATGCGGCCTGTGGCATTTTTAATCGAATCAAAGCTTTGTTAATAGGCAGACCCTACGATAATAAATATGCGGAGGAGTACGATCGAGAAATTTTGAAAGTGATACGAGATGAAGAAGGTTTAGAGGATTTGATCATTGTTAGCGGCATGGACTTTGGACATACGGATCCTACTTTAAGTCTTCCTTTGGGGATCAATGCTGAAGTAGATGCCGACTTGAAAAGCTTCTCCATTATTGAAAATGCTTGTGTCGAATAAACCAATTCAATATGAGCAGGTACAAAGAAAGGTACATTCGTTTTCAGCGATTGTTGCCAATTGGAGATTGGCAGGTGAAGCTGTATACGATCTCTAAAACGCCCGATTTTAGACCTACTGAGGTACTTAAGCATTTACAACATCAATTAGCTGATTGGTTAAAATTGGAGAATGGTTTTAACGCTGAACATGACCATATCGCATTTTTGATCGTACATGCGGGTACGGAAGGTATTTTTAGTTTACTCAATTGGTGGGTGGGCAGCAATATGCTGAATACGCACATCTTCTTCACACCTTATGAGCATCTATCTAAGTTCGAACGCATTTCCGGAGAGGGTTTAGCTCCTTGCATTTGGGAACTGGAAGTGATCGAGCACGAAAGGCAGGCTTTGATCAAACATATTTTAAAAGCGGAAAAGGCTGATTTTGATGCTTATCTTGCGGATTCATTTAGTAAAGTTTGTTAATATTCTATGATTGAGTTTAATATCAGAGCGGTAAAAGAAAATGAGTTAGATGAGCTGGTGGAACTCTGTGCTTTGCATGCCGAATTTGAAAAAGCCAGCTATGACAAAACCAACAAAAAAGAACTGCTTGCGGAACAGCTTTTTTTCGTTGACCCAAAACTTTATTGTGTGGTTGTAGATTCGGGGCTATATCCTGAATTGTTGGGTTATGCTACTTACATGGCTCAATTTTCTACTTGGGATGCTACTCTTTATTTGTACTTGGATTGTCTTTATCTTCGTCCATCTTATCGGGGAAATGGAATTGGTGAGCGCATGATGGATTTTATAAAAGAAGAAGCCAAGCGACTCAATTGTACGCATGTGCAATGGCAAACACCTGACTTCAACCAAAGAGCCATTAAGTTTTATGATAGAATAGGAGGTTCTTCTAAAACCAAAGAACGGTATTCTTTAAATCTATAGGCAATCATACTAAACTTTTACAAGCAACTATGTCCGAGCAAAAGTCTAAAAAACAAAAAGAAACAGCTGCAAAACCACACCCAATGAACAAACATCAAGGTCGATATGATTTTGATGCACTTATTGTGGCGGAACCTGCTCTCAAGGCTTTTGTGAAAGTTAAGAAAGACAAGAGCAAAACCATTGATTTCAGTAAGCCAGAAGCGGTGTTATTATTGAATAAAGCCTTGCTCAAGTCGCAATATAAAATCGACTATTGGGACATTCCCGAAAACTACCTTTGTCCGCCAATACCGGGCAGGGCGGAGTATATCCATCATGTGGCGGATTTATTGAAAAGCTGTAATAAAGCCAAGATCCCAAGAGGCAAAAAGCTTACGGCTTTAGACGTAGGTATCGGTGCGAACGCGATTTATCCGATCATTGGTCACCAGACTTATGGCTGGCGATTTATCGGAAGCGATATTGATGAAGATGCCCTACAAAATGCTTATGAGATCATTAGTGAGCATCCTAGTTTAAGCAAAGCAGTAGAGCTAAGGATACAAGAAAGAGAAGATCGTTATTTCTATGGGGTGATCGATGAAGAAGAGTTTATAGATGTCACCATTTGCAATCCTCCTTTTCACGCTTCTGCTGAAGATGCTGAGGCTGCGAATGCTCGCAAAGTGAAGAGTCTGAAAAAAGATCGTACTGCTAAAAAGTCGCTGAATTTTGGGGGCGTAGACACCGAATTATGGTGTGAAGGCGGAGAACGTCAGTTCGTTAAAAACATGATTTTTGACAGTCGTTACTACAGTGATCAAGTGCTTTGGTTCACAAGTTTGGTCTCTAAAGAATCTAATTTAAAGCCTTTGGAATTCGCTTTAAGAAAGGCGAAGGTGAAAGCGAGTAGAATCATTCCTTTCTATATAGGCAACAAGAAGAGTAGAATTCTCGCCTGGACTTTTAAAAGTAAGCGGGAGATCGCTCAATGGCGGGATGGGCGTTGGAGATAATCCTTATATTCGGATATGGAAATCATTTTACAACGTTTTGGCATTATTGTCCTACTACTATTTAGCTTAGTGGTTCAGGCTCAGGAATATGAGACATTCGAGCATGAAGGTATGGATCGCTCATACATTTTCTATAAGCCAAGTAGCGCGATACCCGGTTGTCCGTTGCTAATGGTCATGCATGGCTATTCCGGTAATGCGGAAGGCATTATGGATTATACCGCGTTTAATGATTTAGCGGATACACATGGATTTGCTGTTTGTTACCCACAAGGAAGCGAAGACGATTTCGGCAATAATTTTTTCAATGTTGGCTACGAATTCAATGAAGACTCAGAAGTAGACGATGTTTCCTTCATAACTGAGCTTAGCACCTTTTTACAAGGAGAACATAACTTAAGCTCATATGACACTTTTGCCACGGGTTTCTCTAATGGTGGGGATATGTGTTTTGTTTTGGCTTGTGAAGCCACTGATCACTTTAGAGCATTAGCACCTATAGCGGGTACTATGATGGAAGACAATTACGAAGTTTGTGCGCCAGAAACCGTACTTCCCCTTTTTGCTATGCATGGCACTGAGGATGATGTTACGCTATGGGAAGGTGATTATGACAACATAGGTGGTTGGGGTGCATATATCAGTATATCCGCCATCATTGAATTCTGGACGGATCTTTCCTCCTTGAATGGCCCTGCAATTCAGCTTTTGGATGATATAAACGAGTTTGATGGTAGCATTGTTGAACGGCAGACTTATGTAAATGGGGAGGGCTTTAAAAAATTTGAATTCTATAAGATCATAGATGGCGGGCATGATTGGCCCGGGGCATGGGGCAATATGGATATTAACACGAGTGAGCTGATCTGGGATTATTTTAGTTATGTGATGACAAATGAGATTTATCTAAATACTCAAGAGGAGTTCATTCCTAACAAAGATGCTCAGTTATTAAAGGTTATTGACCAATATGGTCGGGAGATTAATAAAGTTGTAACAGGTATTCAACTTCATCTCTATGATGACGGAAGTGTACAGTTTAGGGTTCGAGTAGACTAAACAGAAGCAAGCTACACCACTTCTATATTATACTTTTGCAGTAAACCCATTAGACCCTCAGCAGAGAATTTCGCTTGTTGAATGGGATTGATTTCCGGATCAATAATGTAGTGCTTTGCTGTGCTGAAATCGCAAGCGATCAAATTGGTGTATTGAAAAAGGGTTCTTGTCAAATCGCAATCCGCCCAATTCAGTCCACTGGTATCACAGCCTGAAAAATCGACTTCTAAGAGTTGACAGGCTTGGAAACTAGACTGTTTTAAGTCGAGCTTTTGGAAGGTGGAATAACTGAGATTGCAATTTTTAAAATGAAGGGCTAACAATAGGTTATTACATACATCAAAGCTTACCCCAAGTATTTTACAATGGCGAAAGTTGACATTTTGAAAGCTGGTTTTCGCCACATTCCACATACTGAGATCACAGCCCTCGAAAATACAATCAGAGAAGTAGCGATCGCTCAACACCACCTCTCTGAAATCACATTCTACGAATGTACATTGATCGAAGTTGGACAGGGGTAGTTTTTCTTGGGTGAAATTTACACCTGTGTAGGTTTTGTCTTCTATGTAGGTGGAGGGGGGCATGTGCTAAATTTATTTTTCTCCTAACAGGCGTTTCACCACTCTCTTGATATCTTGTGCTATATCGTACAAAACACTGTCTTCATTTGAGGCTTCTTTGATTGTTCCACCTTTAGCGGGAAGCCCTGCTAAATCAGCAATTTTTAGTTCAGAATAATCAAATTTCGTAGCACGAATAGGTATAATGACTTTCTTCCCAACATTTTCATCTACAAGCAAGGCATATTCTGCATTCTTTCCAGTAAAGATGTTATCACTGATAATAAATAATATTAAGTCGGCTCTACCAATAGAAGCTAATTTGACCTCCTTCTTCGATTTAATGAAGTCTGAAACATCATTAAAGTCTATAAACTCAATTTCTTTATTGCGCTTTAGAAGGAATAGATGCTTCATGATCTCATGACAATATTGACCATCCATCTCATCATACAAAACTAATATACTAAACTTCTTCGATTTGTAATCAGTTATTTTTTCTGTCGGTGCTTCTACTTCTCGTTCCTCTTTAATTGAATCTAAATTTTCAGACTTTAACTGATCAATCATAGTCGCGATTTGTATCCTTATACTATTTCTCGAAATCTCGGACTGATCGTAACTGATTAGTCGACCATTAACATCGGCATTTAATTTTTTCAGTCTTGCTTTCACTGTTAAAAGCTGCGTATCATATCGAGTCGAACTTTTCAATAACTCATTCAATACCTCTTCTAGCTTATCTTCACCGAATAGATTGCGAATCTTCTCAAAATCCAACATAAAATCTCAATTTCATCCTTTATATTAATGTGCCCTAAATATAAGACCATTGCCTCAAAACCTACTCCTTTAT
>JAHDGT010000146.1:1821-9608 GCA_020631675.1 Bacteroidota bacterium | reverse complement strand
GCCGCGCAAGGGATAGGAGTGGTAATGAAGCCGCTGAATGCGCCCTGTTTGGCGGTATAAAAAGGCGGCCCAGAGGTAGCCATTTTTATGCCTGCCAAACAGCAGCAGGCAGGGGCTGAATTTTAACGGATAGCCCGGTGGACGCAGTGAAAGCTTGCGCTTTCTTAGACCCGAGACATGAGACTCGAGACATGAGATTTTCTGCAGTGTGCCGATTTTGCTCTCGCTCAATAGCGCAGGCTTTTATTGCGGGCATGCGCCATTTTACTTAATCAATTCTTGTGCTTTTTCTAAGAGCCATTTTTTCTCGGCGAGGGTACGGGTTTCGGCGATTTTTTCTTTTAGTTTTTTGATTTTGGGCTGGTTGAAAGGATCGATCATAACGAGGCGTTTGGTGAAACGCACGAAATTGAGATAGGTGTCTTTGTGGTAGCCGAGTCCTTTTTTACGCAATAAGAAAACGCGGAAGCTTTCTAAGAGCGAGGAAAGCACATTGAATTCGTCCAGCTCGTAATAGGTGATCACGAGCATGGCTTTGGCATTGAGGTTGAGGAGTAGGTCGCTGAGTTCTGTTTGGTGCAGCAGGGTGATGACCTGATCGAAATCGCGCTGTTCAAAAGCGAGCTTGGCGCAGGCGAAGAGGTGAACGCTTTCCATATAGCTTTCTGGTAGCATGTTCTTGTACTCTTCTATGAAGTTCTTTACCCAATCAAAGCGTTTGAGTTTCACACCTACGGTCACGATGTTTTTGTAGGTCCAGGGCGACATAAAGCCTTCTTCACTGAGCAGACCGCCAAGTAGCGAGAGGTCGTATAACTCGAAAATGGATTCGAGATACTCCATATGCCCTCTATTGATTTTCTTGATACAATAGTTTCTGGCGAAGGTATGCAGCGACTTCATTTCTTGTCGCGGCAGTGCTTTGGGATGTTCTTTGAGTAATCTTTTCAGTTCTTCAAAGTGCTCAGGGTTCTCACTATCTCTAAGACTACGAAGAATAAAGCAATAGAGATCGATCGCGGGAATATTATTGAGTTCATATGTCTCTATACATGTGAGCACTTCTTCTAGCAGTCTCATTTCGTGCTTTTCTTCTACCCTGACCAGATTCTGATAGTTGAGCACCGCACAGCTTTCCTCTAGTTTACTGATGATATAATGCAGGTCGAGATTATCTATAGTACGCTGAAGATTGGGGTCAACTTTTCTGTTTTGCTGGCGGGTTAAAAAGCTGCCTTTTAGCTTTTCTATACGATATTGTTGATAGTAGAATGCACCGCCGCGTTCTTCTACTTTCTTTTGTTGGGTTTCCAGGCTTCTGATCGAACCATTGAAATGTTTTTCGAGATTGCGATCCGCATAGATGGTCGCTAATCTGAGCTGGCTTTCCACTTTATCTTCTTCGATGGAGTTTTGAACTAAAAAACGTTCTATTGCTTTGAGTAGGTAAGACATGACGTAACGCAACTTACGGTCGTCGTATTTCGTCCTACCAAATACCCCTTTAAAGGTATTCTCTTTAGTAAGCCATTTTTCGTCGGCTTTATTGATGTGCGTGCGGATGTATTCGAACAAGCGAATGACATCTTCATGCTCGTTCAAATAGGGCGCATTCAGAAAACGATTCAGTTGTTTGAGTTCGTTCGGCTTGAGGACGCGAAAAAGTTCTATCAGCTTACTATCTCTCATTGAAAATCAATTCGCTGGCAAAATAAAAACACAAAACACTGATTAGCAACAACTTAAATTAATTTAAACATCTTTTAAGTTACGGCAAATATACAATTTTGTAATTTTTTCGAGCGTTTTCACTCAGCATATTTGTATTAGAAGGGGTCTACCTTACACTTTTAGGCATCTCCTTTGCCGCCTTATAATCACAAATTCGCTTTTATCGACCAGTATTTCTATCGTTCTACCACCTATATATTCCACGATTATGCCAACCGTTAAGCAACAAAATAAAAACACTCTCCAATACATGCGCACCTACGCTATCAAGTTCGGTGTGCAGTTGTTAGTGGGCTTATTTTTCATAGGCCTTAGCTGTGAGCATATTTTTGCTCAAGCAGCTTGGGAAAGGGTATATGAGCAATATGATGTAGCTGCGGAGATAGAATTGGATAATGGCGATTTCTTAGTGGCGGGTAGAAGCTTGATCAATCCTGATATCACTAACCAGATTTACATTATGGGCTTAGACCCATATACAGGTGATAGCCTGTACAGTTACAGTTTCGGGGATCCTACTGTTTTAAATACAGCAGTGGATTTAGTTAAAACGGATGATGGTGGTGTTGCCCTTTTAGGTTACGATGATACAGACACCTACATTATCAAGCTGGACAGTGAGCTTTCTGTAGAAACGGTCAGTAATGTTTCTACAAGTCCGCAGATCACCCCCTGGTCGATGATTCAGACCACTGATGGTGGTTTCCTAATTCAAGGCACAAGTACAGCCAATCCTAGTTTTTTGTTTCAAATCTTCTTATTAAAGGTGTCCGCAGAAGGAATTCCTGAATGGCAGAACAGTTATATCCCTGATGAAACATTTCAGTATGCGGTCGCGTTCAATGCCGTAGAAGGAGCAGATGGCAATTTTTTCTTTTCAGGTTATGCGGTTGATCAGTATGGAGATTCTTATCAGTACACCGTACTAACAAGTCCAAGTGGCGAAGTGCTTTGGTCAGACTTAGGTCCCGGTATATTAATAGAGAAATCTGCTGCTCATCCGGATGGCGGGTATATTCTCGCAGGTGAAGATTTCTTCCTTGGCTTCAATATTCTCGTTCGCCTGGATGCGGATGGTGTGATGTTGTGGTTCGATATATATCCTGAGTTAAATTCCATTCTCAATATTCTGGAAGTTTTCCCTACTGACGATGGTGGGTATGGAATCGTAGGTTCGGACTTAGAATCTGCTTCAGATAGCTCTAAGGTTCATTTATGCAAGTTTGATGAGTTTGGTGTACTAGAATGGCAACAAAGCTATTCTAAGGGCAATAGCAGCTATGCGCTCAGCGGTTCACAAACCAGTGATGGGGGTTATTTAATAAGTGCTTATTCCTTTCTCCCTGAAGGGACACGTGCTTATGTCATCCGTACAAACAGCAATGGCCGGAGTAACGGGCATCGTTTGAGCGGTAATCTCTTCTTAGACTACAATGAAGATTGTATTGCTAATGGTGCTGATGGCCCATTATATAATTGGTTCGTAGAAGTTGCCCCTGAAAACGGGGATGAACCTATATACTTACTTACAGGTGAAAACGGAGAATTCATTGCTGATTTAGATACGGGTTCTTATACCGTAACGGTTTTACCCCCTAATGATCTTTTCTCTATTAATTGTGAATCCAGTTATGAGGTACTGGTCAGTGAGGATGCGTTTAGCGATACGACCAGCTTGTCTTTCGCAGCATCAGCCTCTACTTATTGCCCGTACTTGACCGTAGGGGTCGCGACACCGTTTCTACGTCGTTGTTTTGAAAGTACCTATTATGTAAGCTACTGTAATTTCGGAACCAGTCCGGTGAGTGATTCTTATGTTACCGTTACACTGGATGATTATTTGACATTACTGGATAGTGAGCAAGAATACACTTTATCTGAAGACATAGACAATGCCTACGACTTTCAGATCGGGGATTTGGATATTGGTGAGTGCGGAACCTTCAAAATCAAGGTGGATGTGAGTTGTGATGCCTTATTGGGGCAAACCCATTGTACCTATGCGCACGCCTACCCGGATAGTTTATGCACCGCTGTTGATGACGCTTGGGATCGTTCCAGTACTGTTTTAAGTGGAGAATGTATAGATGGGGAAGTGATTGAGTTCACCATTGCCAATGAGGGCACAGGTGATATGGCAGCTGCCCGTTCTTATGAGATATACGAAGATGACCTGATACTAACGATCGGTAATTTCACCTTAAATGCGGGTGAGCAAATGAAAGTTGAGCAGCTAACCAATGGCTCAACTTATAGAATGAACGCACAACAGTCGCCCAGCCATCCTGGTGATAGCCACCCAAGAGTGACCATTGAAGGTTGTGGAGAGGATGAAGATGGCAATGTTTCACTAGGTTTTGTGAACACCAGCTTCCAAGATGATGGTAATCCGTTCGAGGATACGAACTGCACACCTAACATTGGTTCATTTGATGCCAATACGAAAGTAGCCGCTCCGATAGGTTTATATGAGGAGCATTATATAGACGGTACTGAGGAGTTAGAGTATTTACTCTATTTCCAGAATGTGGGTACGGATACCGCATTTACGGTAGTTGTACACGACACCTTGTCTCCACTCTTAGACATTACCAGCTTACGCTTAGGCGCGAGCAGTCACCCATTCGACTTCAGTATCCGTCCCGGAAGAGTTTTAGAGTGGCGTTATGATGATATCTATTTACCAGATAGTTTGATCAATGAACCAGAGAGTCATGGCTTCGCTCAATTCTTCGTTACGCCTAAAGCTGATTTAGCCGAAGGAACGGTCATCTACAATGATGCGAACATCTACTTTGATCGCAATGCCCCCATTTTAACCAATGAGACTTTCCATACGATAGGAGATGGTTACGAAGTTTATCATGAACCTGAAGATACGCTTGCGGATAAATCAGGAGTGAGTATGTACCCTAATCCGTTCCGTTCTTCCACTACTTTAACGATAGGTGGCGCAGGCTATAAGCATCTGTACTTCTACTTGTATGAAGTATCCGGTCGTGCGATCAAGACTTATTACTTCGGGGAAGAAAGAGTAATCAATCTGGAGCTTCCGGATCTTGCGCCTGGTATGTATTTCTACCGAATTAAAGATGGAGAATCTCAAGTAGCTACAGGGAAGTTACTCATCGAATAAATTCAACAGAAGAGACAAAAACATCATAAACTGTTGACTATCAACAACTAAAGAAAATACAGGCTCGCAGTAAGCCCCGACAAAGCTCAAAATTTGTATTCACTTTTGCGCGTTAGGCGGTTTATCTTTATTACACAAGAGCGATAGCAATCAACCTCTATCTCTCTTTACATACCATAAGGTATGTCTCTTAGTTTTCTAAGTAGTTGAACTTACGCCTTTTACTATTTCTACTTAGAAAACATCCACCTATTAAGAAAGAATAACAGCAAAGGCTTGGTGTATCATATTCGTGAGAGCGAGTATGGTACAACATCCTGAAGCTGAATCGAACACCTTGGAACCATGCTCTTCAAGTATCGATTCAATCAAATTAAAACACCGAAATTATGACCGCACCTTCCATTAGAGCCATGAGTCATGAAGTGAGAACTTTACTCGGTCTTGCTAATTCAAATGCTAACCTCACTACTTTAGGTGAGCGTCAAGCCAACCAGAATACTTCAGCTAGTCGCTTTGGGCAGTATGTTCAGCGAACGGTTAAACGCAACGAATCTATCTATCAAAAAGGGGATCGATCTAAAGCGATCTATGTGGTACAGCAGGGTCGCGTGAAAATAGAAGCGGATTCTGAGGATGGTAAGAAGATCATCAAAAGCGTGCTTCATGAAGGAGAAGTTTTCGGAGAATTGCTGTTATTCGGCGAGGAATCTCGTAAAGAGAACGCTTATGCTATGGAACAGTCGACCATATGCATAGTCCCCATCGCTATTGTTAAAGAATTGATGAACACTAATCGCGACTTCAGCAATAAGATTTTGCAGTTAGTAGGTTTGCGTTTACTAAGAGCGCAACGCAGATTAGAATCTCTGGTTTTTAAAGATGCGCAATCTCGAATTGTAGAGTTTCTATTTGAGTTGGCGAATGAGCGCGGACAAAAAGTAGGTTATGAGATCGTGGTGCGTAAGTTCTTCACACACCAAGAGATCGCGAGTTTCACCAATACTTCGCGTCAAACCGTAACAACAACATTGAATAAATTGCGTCAAGATAATTTGATCTATTTTGATAGACGTAGGCTGTTGGTTCGTGATATGGATCAGTTAGCTGGTTTGATCATCTGATCATATAAGTAGCCGAAATACAAAAACAAGAGGGGCCTACATGCTAAGCATGTAGGCCCCTCTTGTTTTTGTATCCCTCTCTCCTGTTTTCAAATCACCATAAACTACCCAAAAAGTCACACTAGCGAAAACTAGCTGAACCAATAAACATCACACTGCCATTAACATAATGTTAATTTTTTCAAATAACGTTTTTTAACGCAACCTCAGCTAAGAATAATCGTAAAAACCTTGGAATTAAATTTCAGACTAAAATCCGACACTGTCTTTTTTTGGTACTAAAAATAATCATTGATTATCAACGACTTACGACTCAAAAAGTTATTCTTTTAGAGGCAACCATCCCCTTTTTGCTTACGATAATATGGTACGAATGTACTTTCAGCGCCCTAAAAACGGCTCTATCTTTGAATCAACGAAATGAGGGAAAGAACATTTATGTTTCAGACATAATCTATAAGCCCTGATTTAATTAACATACTCTTAACCCTTTTTATTGCCTATACATACCAACCCTTACACTATTTTCGCGCCCCTTTTAAAAAAGGGAACTATCTAAGTCGAAAACGACTTTATGCACACGGAACAAAATCGAAATCCGTTTTCAAACACCCAGAGAAACCGAACTCGATTAGTTTCTTAAACCTGACAACAAACAAAAGATATATAGTTATGACCAACTTAAAGCAAGTAACATTCGCATTATTCCTGGCATTGATCGCGACCAGTGTAACTTTTACTGTATCCGCACAAGATGCGGCAGCAACTACAAAAGCGGCGATTAAGAGTTCTTTCAATGATACTCCACTACCAAGAGTAGCATTACAATCTAAAACAGTTTATGCCGACTTAGGAGGCAATGGCTCGAACATCAGCTTCAACTACGATCAGATTTTATTGAAGACACCTAAAATGATGGTAGCAGCCAGCTTAGGTTTAGGTACATCAATGAGTGCTTTCTCTGGCGATGTTGACCCTATCGTTCCTGTAGAGGCAAAGCTATTGTTCGGTAATAAAAATCACCACTTAGAAACAGGTATTGGAGTAATGACCGCTTTCGGTTTTGACGAGACTTCTTACTCTTTGAAGACTGTTTTTGAAAACGAAGCACCAGAGCCAACCGCTGACCCTGATGTACGCGATACGGTTAACCCACACAGTGGTGGTACATCAACAACTACCGTTTGGCAGTATACACCAGAGAAAGAATATACTTCTTTGTACGCTACTGCTCGTTTAGGCTACCGTTACCAAAACCCTGCGGGAGGTATTTTCTTCCGTGCTGGTGTCACACCAATGGCTAAGGTATACGGTAAAGAGGGATTAACAGCTCCAACTGTTGGTGGTTCTGTAAGCTTAGGCTGGACCTTCAAGCATAAGCCAACGGCTGTTTTCTACAGCGTGCGTTAATATTGCTTAACGAACCAACCATATGCTTTGTTTTAGCGTATATAATGTATCATAACACTACTATACCAACAAGCAAAAGCACCATAGCAAAACATTTGTGATTGAGGTATAAAACTCCAGCAAGCGCGTAAGCTGCTGGAGTTTCTTCAACACCTTCTCTAAAAAAGAGACAGTACTAACAAAACATTTGTGATTGAGGTATAAAACTCCAGCAAGTGCGTAAGCTGCTGGAGTTTCTTCAACACCTTCTCTAAAAAGAGACAGTACTAATAAAACATTTGTGATTGAGGTATAAACTCCAGCAAGCGCGTAAGCTGCTGGAGTTTCTTCAACACCTTCTCTGAAAAGAGACAGTACTAACAAAACATTTGTGATTGAGGTATAAA
>JAHDGT010000146.1:0-1721 GCA_020631675.1 Bacteroidota bacterium | reverse complement strand
TGCTGATCACATCTAAGTGATTCCTAGAACGAACAACAATATGATAGTCATCAGCGGGCAAGCTGCTGAATAAGACGCCATTGGTCACGCCATCCACATCTACCACTGAGCCATCTGCTAATAAAAGCGCGGCACGCTGTGCGACGATCATTTCATCATCCGCGGCAGCACGTAACTCTACCATTACCCAATCTACTGTATTGATCGGCATATCCGCCAATGTGGTGTTTTCTGTGCCCGTGTATAGCCAAGGTGCAGCCGTAAAAGGCTGATTCGTTGGCAATAATGCTTCGTCGTACAAATGAGTGGTCATTTCTCCTGCCAGCGCATCATAACAGCCTTCTAAAAGCAGACTTACTTGTACTATTACATCCGCTGATGGTACAAATAGTACAGCATCCGCCGGAGGAGTAGTTTCACAAGCCACAATACCCGCACAGTCTTCCGGACAAGAGTCAGCATCTTCTGAGCCATTGCAATCTCCATCACCGCAGCAAGGTGCGCCCGGTGGTGGAGCTGGTGTCGCATCACAAGGTACTACGGGCGCACCACCACCTCCACCAGGTCCGCCACCGCCATTTCCAATAGTAAAATTGCAGTCGTCAACAATGCCGTAGTAATTCGGGCCAATGAAGAATGGATATTTGGAATGTCCATCTTCATCTTCGGTTACGAAGTAAGCATAAGTTCCGCCCGGGTAATCAGGGGTTATACAAAAGCGGCCGTTGAATTCATCTAAATCGCCAGAGCCAGCAATGTATTCATAATCCTCCTTGAAAGCACCGATCGGGAAAGTCGCATCCACATTCGGACCTGCGGAAACGGATGTCCCATCCGCATAGGTGTTTCTTACTGTAATATCCCGTTCCTGATAGCTGCTTTCCATGCGCTTGATCGTACCCGTACCATCGGTATTCGTATAGGCATAAGGGCCGTACAAAGGATAGCCATCAAAAGCATAGCCAATAATGGGCGAGTGCTGACTCGGGTTGGGTACATACAAGAGATTTTCCGTAACCGGATAAGCATCACAAACCGATGATTCCGGACTTGTTAAAATGTCAAAGTTCACAGGGTTCTGATGTACGTGATAAGCCGTTCCCTGCGGATGTCCGCGCATACAATCAAAACCATCCAGCTCAAAAAAGTTGGCGTTTCTGTTCCAAACTCCCTCATTGTTCCAAGACATCGCATCTGAATAGTTCTCGAACAACACCCCATTGGTCAGTACACCAATGGCACCTAGTGGGGTCTCCACCAAAGTACCCGTATTGGGCTGTGGATCGCGCGTGATTCTGAAAAACCAATTTTGATCATCCGGCACATTGGGGTTACCATCTAAAAATGGACCTGTATAGTAGGCGGGCATTCCCGTTGCCTCTATATACACATGGTCATCCGTGTACCAAACAGCTTGCACATCGGCTTCTACGCCTGTATCTACCAGTGTGCCATTGGTCAGATAATAGTGCCCCGTCGTTTCCCCATCGCTGAGTATCCAGCTGGCAATTTCAGGTGCTACTTGGGCACTTAGTTGTGTTGCTGAAAACAGTAATAGACAAGAGCAAAACAGCAATAGTGCTTGCTGTACATTGTAATTGAGTGTCATATATTAGGTGATTTGTGAAGTTTAATTTGTAGGCTGCGTGCCCGCCTGCGGCAGGTCACCGGGCTATCCGTTCTTATTAAGCGCACTGCCTGGCGGTTCGTTGCTGCCTATT
>JAHDGT010000622.1 GCA_020631675.1 Bacteroidota bacterium | reverse complement strand
CACCTCATCCTCATAAGTCGCCCCCACCTTGGGGAAATCATCCGAATCCCAATCCAGATCGCGGTAGTTGACCCATTTTCGCTTGCCTTTAACCAGCATGGCACAGCCCTCCTGCAAATACTTTTTATTAGGCACATTGGCGCGGTATTCAGACAGATGCAAGGCAGTACAATTGTCGTAGTCAACGCCCAACAACAAAATGCGAGCACCCTCCCGATACAAGGCCCCCAGCGGGCCACCATCGCCCAGAGAATAACTCAGCGGTGCTTCGTCCACCAGATCCACAGCCTTAGGCCCAAGCGCCGCGAAAGACATGACCGGATGTGTATTGCGGATCACCCCCGGCCACTTGCGAAAACACTCCACCACCGCCCCCATCATACGGCAGGGCGTAATAGCGGGATCGTAAGGCGGACGTTCTTTGCGGATCACCGCCCACCACGATTCAGGTACGGGCGGTGACACCCAATTCGCGGGATCCGTATTTTGCGAGCTAAAAGTAGGCATGACCAAAGTACCCTGCGGACCAAGAGCCTCCAACAAAGCCGCCACCACCGTAGGCGGACCCCCACAAACCCATCCGATCTTACTCATGGCGGAATGTACCATCAGCACATCACCCGCTTGAACCCCCAAGCGTTTCAAGTCGCGCACTAAGCTGGATCGCGTAATAGGCACACTACCCGTCTGCGAAATGATGTTGTTTTCTTTTTGGTGCATAGGCAAGTCAATTTGAAAATTTGATAATGAGCCAATTTGAAAATCATTTTCAAATTCTCAAATTACCACATTTTCAAATTAAGTTCAGGCTATGATCTGCTCTTGCTTCGGATCATACACCCATCCCTCCGGCAACTGAAAACGAATGTATTTGATGGTATCAGAACCACTAGGGCGCAGGCGTTCATAACGCGTACGCACTTTAAGCAAGCCCTCGTACAGCTCACTTTGATAGAGGTCGTTGGTATGATCCAAAACCGTACCGCCGATCAGATCCAGTACGCGGAGGGTGTACTCGTAAAGCAGATCACTATCGGTCTTTAGGTGGAGGAATCCTTGTGGTTTGAGCAGCGGGTAATAGCGCGATAAAAACAACTGCGAAGTAAGTCGCTTTTTGTGTTTAGACTGCTTCACAAAAGGATCCGGAAAAGGAATCCAGATCTCGTCGATCTCATTCTCGGCAAAGTAGTTGGCAATATAATCAATCGGTCCGCGGAGGAAAGCCGCATTGGTGAGTCCGTGGTCCAGCGCATACTGTGCCCCCGTATAAATGCGATTGCCCTTAATGTCCATCCCGATAAAATTCTGCTCGGGGTATTTACTTGCCATGGCCATGGTATACTCCCCATAGCCACAAGCCAACTCCAGTACGATCGGCTTGTCATTTTTGAACATTTCTGCCCGCCACTTGCCCTTCATGCTCACTTCCTTGCGCTCATGATTGATCAGCACGGGTTCTTCCCAACTCTTGTTCTGGAATACATGCGGCATCTGGTCTATGGCCGCGAATTTCTCTAGCTTTCCTTTGCTCATGGGGCAAAGATAAA
>JAHDGT010000145.1 GCA_020631675.1 Bacteroidota bacterium | reverse complement strand
AGCAGGCACTCACGCCCCATCTATCCCATTTAGTACCACTCCTATCCCTTGCGCGTGGCATGAAAAATATAAAATAAAAAGCGAAAAGATTGCCCGTGCTGTCTGGTGATGACCTGATGGTCAGAAAAAAGCCATAATAGAGTCAAAAGCCCTTTTTTAGCAGCATAAGTGAGCGGTCAAGACGTTCAGGCACATGACTTTAAAACAGCAAATTCATAAAGCTATAAAGGTAGTTTTAGTGAGAATTTTTATGAGAGAAAGTAACTTTAAACTACCTCTTTTCATTGAGGTTGTTTGGATGCAGCAAAAATGATACTTTTAAATTTGGTGCAATTTTAAAGGTATCTTTTGTGTTTTCATGTAGTGCTGATCCCATTGTTTCACACTAAATACTCAGAAAATGCGAGTGATTTATTTATTATGCTTGCTTTGTATGCAGGCATTTCTGGTTCCGCTGATTCCTCAGTGTAGTTATTATCATCAACATCAAAAATTATCCTCGGATAAGCTATTATTATCGAAAATGGATGATGATGAACTTTTACAGTATCAAATTGAACAAATTAATCCTACTATTAATGACTCTATGATTACAATGCTTTTTAGTGAAGCGGATGTTGTCGTAGAAGGGATTTTTACCTCTTGGGAAAAAGGCATTGATCCCAGAGGAGCAAAGTATGATATTAAAGTATCTCGAATATTTAAAGGTGTTGGCGTATCTGAAACCATTTCAGTTGAAGTAGGTGGTTCCCCCAACCCAGACAGCAGATTATTGGGAGAGTGGTCTCACTCGATCAATAGTGGGGGGGTATATTTCTTAAAGAAATATGGAAAAGACTTCCAGTTTGTCAACCCCAATAAGGCTTGGGTCACTTATCCCAAAGCACGCTACATTTTTACCCATAAAAAAAGTCTAAAAGAAATAGTATACAATAAAATACTAGCAGTTGAAGGTTCTTTTTGTAAAGAAACCAAATACCTAAAAAAAAAGAAGAGACAAAAGGCTTTAGAATGCCCCGGTGATTGAAAGTTTTTCATCCTATAGTGTCCCTGTAGACCATAGGAATAGCGATTTATCAACTGGTAATTCGACATCGGATATGGATAGTCTGTTCAATAGTTATTCCTACATAATACCTTGATCATGCGTCACCTGATTATATCCATATGTTTTATACTTGTCTTTCTTTCCTATTCCTGTGGAAAAGAGTGTCGCGATGCGCCCAGTATGTATGAGTTCGTCATTCCAGCATCGGTAATACCTTCGACGGATACATTGCATGTAGGGGATACCCTTTATATAACCATAGATACTCCGACCAGTGTTTACGAGAGGAATACCCAAGAAGAATATCAGGTAGCGGACTGGCAATTATATACCTACACTAAAATGAGGCGTATGGATGTCATCCCTGAGGAATATGGATCCGAGATAAATAATATTCTCGAGTTCACTGACCCGTTACTTGACCCTTTGCTATGCCAATGTTATCCGAATACCTTTTCGGGTGGCACCAGTGGGATAATCGGGGATTTAGGAATAGTGGGAGATCGCTTCCGTTATGAAATAGCTTTAATCCTGAAAAAAGAAGGCGTTTATCAAATAGATCAAGTCGCTAATATAGATTGGGACAGTAATTTTCCATTAATTGATGGTATGTGTGAAGGTAGAGCAGCGGAGTTCGTCATGGATATTAATAACGGGCATCACTCTAATGCTTATTTGTTACATGAGTCACCTTCTGAATATTTTAACACTTGGGTCGTTTCTAAAATAGAAGAACGATTTTATGACCAAGGTGGATTCTGCATTGTCGTATTAGATTAACCACATCATCCACAATAAAATGAACTAAACATTTACTGTAAAAAAAGGGGCTGCCTCGAAATCGAGACAGCCCCCTTGAACAGTGGATGAAACTGTATGGAATTGTTGTCGCTGCGGCCGAATTATGCCGTCAACTCAGGAATACGCAATACCTGACCTGGGTAGATCAAATCAGGACTCTTTAACATCGGGCGGTTCGCTTCAAAGATAACAGGGTACTTCATCGCGTTGCCGTAGTACTTCTTAGCGATCTTAGATAAAGAGTCACCGCTAACAACCGTGTGGAAAGTAGACTCTGTTAAAGAACGACTGTTGTTTTCATCAGCAGGATTTTCTTCTACTGATGCGATCAATTCTACTTGATCGTCTACTTCAGCGATACCGGTAACATTACCGCAGATCAAAATCGCTTTTTCTTTATCTTCTAAGCTGGTGCTGCTACCACGAAGGATAACCGTATCACCACTTACTTCTACATAAAGATCGTCGATCGCCAAGTTAGAGTTTCTGATCTCTGTTTCCAGATCAATAGCTAATTGTGCTTCATGTTCGGCGCGTGCTTCCGCTTCCGCGCGCTTTTTCGCTTCTTCGGTCGCTTTCTTAGAACCGAACAATTTAGCACCTGCGTTTTTTACAAAGGAAAATAAACCCATAGTTTGGATAGTGTGATTTAGCTATGAAGAAGCTTAGCTTCTTCATGAAAATGAAAAGATGATATTCGTGCTGGGTGTCGCAGCTTGCTCAGCGAGCGCAACACCTCCATATATCTGAAATATTGACCAAATATGCAAATCCGCGTCACAGATTTTTTTTACGCATAACTGCCAGATGGAACTATTTCCATTTTACGGGCATTCGGTCTTTCTTTAGGTATAAAGGATGTTTGGGCGTTTCTTGTTTTCCCATTTCTATGTAGTATAACTTACCCTTTTCGAAAAACCATGCGGGTGGTTCATAGGCTAATTTTTTTAAGATGGGCGCATTGCCCCAAGCTGCCACCACAATGCTGCAGTCACTGAACAGCTCCTTGAGGTGTTGAGCGTTGATAGGTCCTTCTGGATCTTCGGGCTTTAATAGTCCTTTGGGCTGAGTGGTGCAGTAGGCGAATAGGTTACATACCCGCATACTGCTATAGCCCCATGAACGAGCAAAACCCATGCATCTTCTTATCGTAGGGTCGTCTTGCAAGCCATCTGCCGTGGAGGGGTTGAGCATGAGGAAACCGCAGCAACCTTGATCTTGATTCTGAGCATGATTTTGAACTGTAACTGAACCGCTAAAGAGATCCGCTTCTTCTTTTAAAGACCAAGACCGATCCAAGCGATAACGGTATTGCCCGCAAGGGGAGAAGAGGGCGCTGCGGGTGATGGTGTTTGTTGTAGGCATTCGGTATTTTAATGTGCTGATGTGAACATAATTTGAAAATTTGATAATGAGTCAATTTGAAAATGATTTTTTCTCGAAACAAGCATTTTCAAATTTTCAAATTGGGAATTGCCACATTGATTCGCGCGAGGGATAGTAGTGGTACTAAATGGGATAGATGGGGTGTGAGTGCCTGCTTGGCGGGGGCGGCCCAGAGGTAGCCACCGCCAAGCAGTGCAACGAACCCCCAGATAGCCCATTTTGTAGGAACGGATAGCCCGGTACCCGCAGTAAAAAGGGGGGATTTGTAGAGACGTTATATCATAACGTCTTTTGTGCCGTACCAATAAAATAAAGCCACGAGAGATAAACACCCCCTTTTTATTGCGGGTACGCGCCCTGAAAAAACAAAATGTAATAAATGTCATTAGCGGGCTACGTATAGGGCAGAAACAAGACAAGACAAGATAAAAGCGGTAGCAGTGTGTTTTGGGCGATTTCGTGTGTATATTGAGATAGTTAGAGCTTGTTTTAGAACTGTTTATGGCCAAGACTCAAATAGATCAGGAGTTCATTCAGTTGGTGACCGAGAATCAGGGCATCATCCACAAGGTGTGTGGCATGTATTGCAATACCCAGCAGGATAGGGATGATCTGTTTCAGGAGGTGGTGCTACAGATCTGGCGGTCTTATGGCAGTTTTAAGGGCAATTCTAAGATCACTACTTGGATGTACAGGATCGCGCTGAATACGGCGATCAGTGGTTTCAGAAAGAAGAAGCGACGACCGCAAGAGCAGTCGATCAGCTTGGCGGAATTTCAGCTGGCGGACTCGCCGGTGGATGTGGAGTTCGAGGAGAAGCTGAAGGTGATGTACACGGCGATCAACCAATTGAATAAGGTGGAGAAGGCGATCGTGATGCTGTATTTGGAGGAGCAGAGCTATGAGGAGATCGCGGAGGTGGTGGGTATTACGCCGACCAATGTGGGGGTGAAGCTGCACCGTATTAAAAATAAACTCTCAAAGATGGTGAAGAAGCGTTATGATGGAGTTAGATGAGTTGAAAAATGCCTGGCGGAAGCTGGGTGAAATACAAAATGAGAACGCCTTGAGCGCGGAAGAGATCGTGCGCTTGGTGCAAGCACGTGCGGTGAGTACGGCAGGTCGCTTCGGCAGGTTCATGTTGGTGGAGCTGTTGGTATCTGTGGTGGTACTGGTGCTATTCTGGTGGGTGTTCAAGACCTATCGTTTCCCGGATATATCAGTGGAGATGATGCAGGGGATCTATGCCTTTTTGATCGTGTTGGGAGCAGTGTTCTATGCGTTGCAGTATCGCTCTGTGAAACGAGTGCAGAACGCGGCGCTCGACTTGCGTACGAGCCTACGGGAGGCCGCCACTACTACACGCAGGGTCATTTCGTCTTATAGGGTTTTGATGATCTTATCTCCTACGATCGGTGTGTTGCTCAGCTTTTGGTCTACCAATCGTTTAGATATATTCTTCCACCCATTGTTTTTATTGGTTTTAGCGGCCTTTACGCTCTTGTATTACTTCCCTTGTAATTGGTATTTGAAGCGCACCTACGGCAAGCACTATGAAGAATTGATGGCTTGCTTGAACGAGTTGGAAGAGTAGGGAAGAAGCGTATCGCTCTTAGACTAAATACGGCTGTGCTTCGCCTTGTTTAAAATGGCTGATCTGCTCTGCCAAACTATTTATTAAACGCTGTCTTGCTGCCACGCTGGCCCATGCATGATGGGGCGTGATGATACAATTGGGCAAGCCGAATAAAATGTGATCTGCCAGGGGCGGTTCTTGACTTAGCACATCTAAAGCCGCTGCTTGAATCTGCTGGTTTTTTAAGGCGATCGCTAAATCTTCTTCTACGATCAAGCCACCCCTGCCGGTATTGATCAGGATCGCATTCGGTTTCATGAGTGCTAAGGTTTTTTTATTAATAACCCCCTTCGTCTGTGCGTTTAAAGGCACATGCAAACTCAACACATCACTTTGTTGGAATAGCCTTTCTTGCGCTACGAAAGTGACGCCTTCCATCGCATCCCTTTGCGGGTGTTTATGGTGGGCGATCACCCGCATGTCAAAGCCTAAGGCGATCTTTGCCAGTGCTTGCCCTATTTTTCCAAAACCGAATATCCCCATTGTTTTACCGGCTAACTCTTGTAAGGGCTGTAGGCTATAACTGAAATCAGGCTGCTTACTCCAATGCCCTGCTAGTACACTTTGGTGGTGCTTTTCAACCGCATTGCTAATGTTCAGCAATAAAGCGAAACAATGTTGGGCTACACTTTGCGTGCTGTAGCCCGCTACATTGGTTACTCGAATGCCGCGTTCCTTGCAAGCTGTCAAATCAATATGATCGTAGCCTGTTGCCGAGATGGCGATGTAGCGCAAGTGGGGCAACTGCGCTAATAGATCCGCTTGAAAACGGATTTTATTGGTGATGATCACTTGGGCATCCTTACAGCGATCTACAACTTGCTCAGGAGCAGAGCGGGGGTAAAAGTCTACTTCTCCTAAAGCTCTTAAAGGTGCCCAGCTTAGATCGCCCGGGTTGAGCGTATGTCCGTCTATAATAACTATGCGCATGGGTTAAAGATACGGTAGGAACCAATAAAAAAATGACCCGGCAGGCATTACACCTACCAGGTCATAAAAGGAACAACAGTACTGCTGTGAGTTGCATCCAATGCGAGCCTGTTGTTCTATCCAGAACCCCTCAGTTCTAATAGCGTTTACGTATACGTTTAACGTCCACTGAAGAAGCGATCGAATATGCCCTCACCATTATCAAAGGCGGGGTTTTTAGTGCGATAAGCCGTTGGGTACATACGCAACATACGAGCGTCAATGTCTTGTACGGTAACACGTCCGTCTTTATTCTCATCCAAACCGGAGTTTTGCTTATAGGCAACGGATGGAGTAGCGTAAAGTGTATAGCATGGACCCTCGCCTAAAGCTCTAGGGTATAAGATCGCTAAGTACAGTTGGGTAAGATCCGTGAAATCCACATCGTGGTATCGCTTTTTACCCGCAAGGTAATCGCGTACGAAATCCAACTGCTCAACATGATTCATGTTGCGGATCTTCTCGATGGAGATCTCCATATCCTTCGCGGTCGTAGGCATGAACTGAATCAAACCGGTCGCGCCACTGCCTTTCAAATTCTTGACAGAGGCGTCGAAACGACTCTCACTATGCATCACTGCCATTAACCACTCGGGCGGAACGTCTAAATCCTTACTTACCGAGCGTACTTTACGCTCAAATCCATTCAGGTCATAAACGAATTTCTCCGCTTCGTGAATCAAATACAGTCCTTCTTGTGTTTTAGGAGGTCGTTCTATGTCATAGGCACTATTGTAAGCACTAGGCTTATACGGCGCACTCTTATTAGGACCTGAAAACAAGTAGGTCGATAAATTGGTGACGAATAATAACATCACCATTAGGGCGCCGAAACTTTTATGCGAGAGGGTGATCGTGGTCGGTAATCTGTTTTGCATGTTCGACGAATTTGAAAGTGTGAATTAAAAAACTTTAAACGGTTAAGAAATAAATGATGCAACTACATTTAGAAAGAATATTTAATGGGTAAATGATGCCCCTAAAACAACTCTCTAACACATCCATATTGCAAAACTAAGACAAAAAAACTAAAAATGTTAGCTTTATTGCGAATAATTTTAGCAAAACTACACCTATATGACCACGATGTAACATGGAAAGTTTAATTAATTGTAAAAAATATTATTTATAAAGGCTTTGCTAATGATTGCGATACCTAAAGTGACCCCTTTTTTAAAAGGGGTCATAATGACCGAAAAAGGAATATTAGCGATCTAATAAAATAACTAAATACAATCGCAATGAAGAAAATGATGATGGTGTTGGCTTTGGTGCTGACAACAAGTATTGCCGCTTTAGCTCAAAATTATGGCAGTGCGGTAGGAGGGCGTCTGACAAGGGGTTTAGGAGCGACTTATAAGACGCATATCGGACAAAAGGGAAATGCTTTAGAGGGCATCGCCTATTTTGGGATCGGAGGGAATTCTTACTTCGATTTCACCTTGTTATATGAAGTGCAGAATGACCTAGGTAATGCAGAACGCTTACAATGGTATTATGGAGGTGGCCCCAGTGTAGGTACCTACTTCGGTAATGATGGCGGCTTATTATTGGGAATAAACGGTATCGTTGGTTTAGAGTACACTTTTAAATTCCCTGTTGTTGCTTCTTTAGACTATAAACCTCGTGTGAACCTATCGGGTATCGGCTTTGGTGATTTTACAGGCTTAGCACTCTCCGCGCGTTATATCTTGAAATAGGGAGATGATGTTAAATATTTATTGATGCATAAATTACAAATGACTTTTTTGTGTCAATGGAAATTGATTATCTTCACGCTGTATTCAAAGGCTGATGTTTCCCCAAACCAATGATCAACCTTAGTAACAGTAAAATAAACAAGCACACATGAGCAAGTTTGATGATGTTGTAGGCAAATGCGCCGCTCAGATGGACAAGTTAGGCATCAAGTATGATGCTGATCTACTTCGCAAAGTAGCCAAAGGCTTAGGACCTTCCATCTATAACAAAGATTCTTCCACGGTTTCTTGTTCTGATCAATCAGAATTAGACCGTGTCAAAGCGAACTACCTGATCAAGAAATTAGGTTTAGCTGACAGTCCTGAATTAGATGCTGCCGTAAAAGAGGTATGCGAGAAAATGGGTAGCTCTACCCGTAACAAATACCGTCCTAATTTCTACTATCTATTGATGGAGAAATTCGGTAAGCAAGATGTTTATGCTTAATAGCATGAACACCGGATAATACATAACTTAAAACGGGCGATGCGGAAATTTCCGCATCGCCCGTTTTTTTTAAGTTCGATTATTATCCAAGTACTTAATCTACTACGAATTTTATCACCTGAAAACCCTTATTGGTTTTCACCCTTGCTAAGTGTAGCCCAGAAGTACTGCTTGTCTCAGAAAGGTCTATATTGACCATGTCGGTCATGTTCTCTCCAGCTTTCCAGTCGCACAACATACCTGCGCCACCACCATATACCTGAACGGATAAAATGTAATCCTCATCCTCATCAATGATCCATACCCGTAATTTTCCACTGGCTTTTTGATAGTGCCACTTCAAACTATTACCGGCAGTTGCCAAACTGCCCGGCCCAGCTGTGCCAGTACCACCAGTCAAACCATCCAATTGGTACTGATTAAAGAAATCCCAAAGTGCCTGACTCGCACTGAAATCCTGACAAGTCGCCTCACCGGGTAATTCCAAAATAGCCCCCGGCCAAGTATGCCCGCCTCCTATGATACGATAATGGGTAACACCGCTTTCATTCGCACAACCATCATACTCAAGCACCTCAACGGTACAATCATCATCCGCCGTATCAGGAAGATCAAAAATGTTCGCATCCGTATCGCAATCCCCCTGCGCCAACCAATAGTCGATCGCCTCATCCATGCCCATCACGAAATCAGAACCCTCATAAGGCACCGTATCATCCGCCGTCCCGCTGATCTGTATCAATGGAACCGCTCGACTTGGTGTGCAGTTTTCAGATAAAGGCACATTCAACGCACCCGTAACCGAGCCGATCGCCGTGATCCGGTCACTCATCTCACAAGCCAGTCTGTAACTCATAAAACCACCCAAAGACATACCACAAGAATAAACCCGATTCGGGTCAATATTATATTCAGCAGATAAACTGTCCAACAGCGCACCAATGAAACTGACATCATCCACCTCCGCTTCCGCAGGCAATGTCCATCCAACACTCCAAACATTGTCGATCCCGTTCGGATACACCACGAAGAAATCATTCTCAGCCGCCACCGAATTCATCTGAGAGTACAACTGCTGCTCAAAAGCACTGCTCCCGCTTCCATGTAAATTCAACACCAATGGCAAAGCCTCATCCCCGGTATAGGCAGGCGGACTATAAAAACGATAGTCTCTCACCAAGCCGTCATGTGTGATCGAGCCTGTGCTCGTCTGCGCCTGCAAAAGAAAATGAGGGGCAGCCAACAGACTGACAAATACTAGTAAATAAAAACTAAATCGGCTAGAGCGTGCGGACAGCCAAGGCTTATGTTCATTCTTCATCTCAAAACGAATTAAATAGGTGGTGGGAGGGATGGAATACTCTGCTAAAAAACTGCCAAGTTTATTTTTTGTTCTAGCAACAGCCATATAATTAGACCTATTACCACTGAAAAACGCACATTATCTGATCAAGTACAGAAGCGGATGCAAAATACGACCTATTTGGGCGCGTACCCTTAATAAAGCAGTGTTTTTTTCTCGTATTTTTCAAATTTAGTACGGCTGCTTTATTAAGGGTACCGGGCTATCCGTTCCAATTCAGCCACTGTTCGCTGCTTCGCTGGCAGGCATAAAAATGGCTACCTCTGG
>JAHDGT010000144.1 GCA_020631675.1 Bacteroidota bacterium | reverse complement strand
AGAGCCGATAGTAAAAAAGTGTAACGAATGAATTTCATAATACGGGATGATTAGTGAATGGGGGTATTTTAGAAAAGTAGAAAGCTGTTTATTAATCGATTGTCAGTCGACCACTTGCTAATGCTCGCTCTCCTTCCTTTACAATATAAATATAAGAACCCGCACTTAGATGTGAGACATCCAGTTCCGCGGTATCAGAGCCTCTAAATGAAGTACTCGCACTGATTTTACCGTCCATACTGATCAAATCCACACTTGCTTCTTTGAGCAATTCCCCTGTTCTGATCAAAACAAAATCCGTTGCCGGATTAGGCGCAATAGACACTTCTACCTCCGGAATCAATGGTACGGCCACATCTTCATAGGAAAAAGCCAATTCATCAACATACAACTCGCTTCCGATTACAGCGACAAACTCAGCTCCACCCGCACTACTCGTGCAAATAACGGTCATGCTATCTGGTGTGGCATCACTCAAATACTCGATCTCCATATTGAAATAAGTGTATTCACTTACCTCACCATACTCTCTCAACCAAGCCGAACCAACGATTTCTTGTTCAGAGCCTGTCCAGCGCGACAATAAGCAATAGATATCAGCACTATCAGGCGGTGCCGGGAAATACTTATAGTACCCTCTAAAGTACGTAGGACGCCCATCGAAAGGCTTACCCATTTTCAGCGAGTTGACCGGGTTTAAAGGATCCGGCTCGAACTCTCCTACCGCTAGCACTCCTGCTACCGGAAGTCCGCCATCCACAGAAAAAGATTCGGTGATCATACGCACGGCATCTCCTGCTACCACATCTTCCGTTTCCCGAAAAGTGGTCACTGGTGCCGAATCGCTTAGCTGGCGAATACGGTTCGCAGTGGTCCATATCCCTGCTGGCTCCTCAAAATCGTATAGTTCATTATACTCCCACTCTTCCAACGAACCATTTTCTAGTGCTGGCTCTTGTGCTTGTAGCACATAGCTGAAAGCTGCTGTGAACATACAGATCAATAGCGTAAAAAATTGCTTCATAAATAAGTTGATAATAGGTGTTCATTCAAGTTCACAAAGTAGGAAAAGTGAGTGACTTACAATTGTATACGAACTTAAAATTCACCATAAATATAAACAATTAGAAGGCTTGACTTCACAACTTGGCGTATTTACTAAATGCTAAATTTTAAGCCCCAGTAGCAAAAACGACCAGCACCGATCCTAATCAACTAAACAGCAGTTTATTATAAAATAACATTTCACTAACTCTACACTAACGATTGTTCGCATCTCTCCTGCTTAACTTTAGCGTTTTAGCACAAGCATTCGAGTCAGATCAAGTATCTTCGCTCTGTATTTACAGCCTTCCGTAAAATACCGCCATGAAAATCATCCACCTGATCCTCTCTAGCTGCTTGCTAGCAGTCTTTTGCATGCCCGCACTCGCACAATACGAAACCGTCGTCTTACAGTACGAGCGCAATTACTTCAACCAAGGGCAACCGCTTCCTGCTGAAAGTTACATCATACTCAGTGGTGCCATACGCACCGATATTGAAATGGTAGAAGTGGATATCCTTCGTCCGGTCAAGCGCGATAAAGAGCAAAACCCTCCTTTATACAGCTCTGCTTGGAAGCGTTCTTTTTCCAATAAGGGGGAAAGCTTCGAAGTGCCGATCAATTTCAAATTGCGGGGTAATAATGAATACGATGTCATTCTACGCACCTTCCGCATGGCCAGCAAGAAAGAGAAAGAAAACCTACGTATAGAGATTCAGAATGCCCTGAATAGTTATGTGGAAGGCATTGTGAGTATAGAAAAGCGACGCTTGGACTTCAGCAAACCCACAGGCGCGATCATTGAAGATCTGAATGATATTGTATTGGCAGGCACTCAATTTTACCGCAATAAGATCAACTTCAACTTTCCGGGCTTCAGTGATATCGTAGCCAACAAATTGCAACAGCTCAACAATGCCAAGCTCAAGCGCGGCATCATCACCATAGCACCCGATAAATTCGAGGAAAAGCAAGATGCTAAGCGCATCTATTTCGAAAAGTTGGTCGGCGAACTCAAAACAGCGATCAATGCAGAAATCGGACAGTTGATCAATTCGGACCTGTTGGTTTTGGATGACCTCAAAGAAATTCGCGACTACCCCTCTGAACAAACAAAGAACATCTTGTCCATCAATGCGGGTTATGGTGGGGTTTATTTTGACGGTGGCTTACGAGATCTGTCTTATGATCACGCTCCTTATTTAGGATTGTCTTTCCCCTTCGGTAATTCAGCCATCTCCAGACCTTTCTGGAGTAATACTTCTTTTTCTGTTGGTGCTTTCGTCACCAACTTTGAAGATGAGAACGGTA
Source organism: Bacteroidota bacterium (assembly GCA_020631675.1). GTDB lineage: Bacteria > Bacteroidota > Bacteroidia > Chitinophagales > UBA2359 > JAHDGT01. The sequence continues at coordinate 7,366 of JAHDGT010000144.1, read as the reverse complement.
CAGAAGTGACTGGACCCATTTTCCAACGCCCCTATTATTTAGGACTGGGGTATAAGGCTTTCCAGTTCATTCGCATCAATGCCGGGGCGACTTTCTTAGAAGAAAAACGAGAAGAATTCGATTTCAATATCAATGAGGTGCGCATCAAACCTTTTGTGGGCGTGAGTGCCGAGATCAACCTTTGGTTAGGCTTAGGCAATAAGCGATGATCAAACATACCTTTTCCAACACCTTATCGTGTTCATCATGAGATTTTTCCATTCACTGCTCTTTATTGGTCTACTTGCTTTTTGCAATTGTACTTCCCAAGAAATCATCGCCCAGAACGACGATTTCAAATGGCGTATAGGCTTTGCTATAGGCGTGATGGATTATCAAGGCGACCTCAGTGAAGATGCCAATATACTGGCTCGTGCGAACAGGCATTATCGAAACACCAATGAGCAAAAACGCCCACTGAGCTATGAGCTAAGCATTGAAAAACGCATAACGGATGGGCTTAGTTTTCTCTTACACTACACCCGTGGTCAAGTCAGTGCCAACGACCGTTCAAATATTGACAATACCTATTTTACCCGATCTCTTAACTTCAAGAGTAAGCTGAACGATCTATCCGGTAACTTCCAATTCCGCTTAGACAATGACCGGATCTTGCCCTATAACTTCCCCATCGCCCCTTACTTCTATATCGGTGCCGGCTTTAGTCGCTTCCGGGTATATGGCGATCTGAAAGATGAGAAAGGAGAATTTTACGACTATATCGGCTTAGGTCAGGATGTCGTACAAGACGGGGAATTCGAAACAGAATTGACCCAGCTCAATGCAGATGACCCTATAGGGCACGGCAATACCGCAGTACACATTAATGGCGGTTTCGGACTGCGTTTGCGCATAGGCAATCGCATCAGCATCCACGCACAGACCGACATCAAGCAACTGTTCTCTGATTATCTGGATGATGTGGGCAATGAAAATTTCCGCAATGCATACGATGATCAGACTCAAGAATTCGCAGGCAGACCCAATGCCGTTTATTTAGGTCCTCGCGCCAAAACCAACGGGCGTTATGATAGCTATATGCAGAGCACGATCGGACTTCGCTTTAGCTTCGGACGTAAAGATGAGGGCTTTAAAGCTCCTATATTTTATGCGCCTAGTGATCGAAAGAGTAAGCTCATTGTTCCAGAAGCCACGCCTTCTATTTCTACAGAGCCGGCAAAACCCGAAATAGAAAAAGGCAAAAGCAAAAACAAAGACAAGAAAAACAAAGCGGCTAATGCTAAGTCTAAGTCTAAAACCATTAATAGCAAAAAGGCCTACCGCGAAGAGATCGCCCGCTTAAAAGCCGAATTGGAAGCCCTGAAAACAAATCCTGCTCAACAGTCAACTAAAAGCAACGCAAATGCAAATACAAATGAATCTGAAGCCTTGCTTGAAATGATCCAAAAACTGAACGATCGACTAGAAGGACTGGAGAAAAAAATAGATGGTTTGGACTGATCCAAGAGGCATGAAAAACGGCTGGCCTGATAATTGCCCTTTAATATATGTGCTTGACTAAGTTCTTTTCCCTTTGGAGACGTGAACACCAATTTGCCGTCTATATTTTGATCAAGCAGCTACTCTACTACTACTACCTATAAACAATGCGAGGATATCTTATTTCCTATATCATTGCCCTAGCACTCATTGGCAGTCTGGCCTTCCAAACCAGCTGTGTGGTCAATGAGGCCGATATCGAGGACCCGTCCATCAGTTCATGGAGTTCTCCTATTGACTTGGATACCCTGTCCTCAGGAGACACCTTCAATTGTACTGCCAGCTTTGCCGACAACCGCGATCTATTCGAGTTCAGTTTAGCCATCGCACCGATCAACATCAATGGTGGTATTGCTTGGGAAGATCAGATCAGCCAAGGCATTTCGGGCGTTTCTTGCGAAGTCAGCATCCCCCTTTCTATTCCCTTAGAACTACAAAACGGCAGCTATCAGCTACAGCTCCTGGCAGAAGATGTCATCGGCAATCGCTCTGACACCCTGTTCAAAGAGGTCTACATTCAAAATTCAACAGACCCCAACCCGCCGGTGATCAATATCAGCACACCCAACCCAGCTATCACCGCAGTGGTTTTTCCGGGCGGTAATCTCGTTTTCTTGGGCTTGATCGGCGATGATCAAGGGCTGGATGAAGTCACCATAGCCGTTCACCAACCAACAGGCGAGCAGGTCTCCATCACCGACCCCATTCCTATGGGCGGCGAGATGATCTACGAGCTGGCCGAGTTCATCCAAGTACCAGAAATTTCAGGTGATTATTATGTAGAGATCCGCGCCAGTGATCTGGTAGGCAATGTGGGCACTTTCCAGTTGCCGGTAGAGGTGTTGTGATCAACATAGGTTCTTTGAACTTTATAAACACTTCAGCGTCAGCACGAAGTCTCATGTCTCGAGTCTCAAATCTATTGTCTAAATATTTATTTTCAGGCCGCGTCCCTACGCGAAAAAGCGCACAAAAACCGTGATTAATTCATACGGTTTTTGTGCGCTTTTTCACTTCGGGTCGGGCTATCCGTTCCAATTCGGCACGGCTATGCTGCTTCGCTGGCAGGGCTGGCGGTGGCTACCTCTGGGCCGCCCCGCCAGCCCGCCGCTCAGGGCGCATAGCCGCACCTCATTTCCTCTACTATCCCTCGCGGAGTCGCTATAAGCACCATTGCCTGCTATTTTTTATTAATTTTAGACCAAACGAAAACAGCAATCATAGCAGCATGTCAAGAATATACGATCTATTAGGCGCGGTGGGTAAATTGGGCATCCAGCAGTGGAGCTGGCGGGCTTTGCCCCAGACCAATGGCAAAACGAAACTGCGGGGCTTGAAGAAGAAGGTGGAAGTGATCCGCGATCATTGGGGCGTGCCGCATATCTACGCCAAAAACTTAGAGGATCTGGCTTTCGCGCAGGGCTTCGTACATGCGCAGGATCGTTTCTGGCAGATGGAGCTGAACCGACGGGTAGCCAATGGCACGCTCAGTGAAATACTGGGCGATGTAGCACTGGATATCGATATTTCCTCGCGCACCTTCGGCTTTATGCGTTTGGGCAAGGCAGACCGCAAGATCATGCCTAAGCCGCTACTCAATTTGATGAAATGCTATACCAAGGGCATCAACGCCTATTTGAAAAAGCACGAGGGCTACCTGCCTGTGGAATTTTCCATACTGCGCTATACGCCCGAGCCTTGGACGGTAGACGATAGCTTGAGCTTTGGCCGCTTCATGAGTTGGCAGATGTCGCACGCCTGGCAAGGGCAGTTGGTACGCGCCAAGATCGTAGAAGCCCTGGGCGCACAAGCGGCCGATGAATTGGAGATCCACTATATGCGCAGCAACCCCTCGATCTTAATGGATGGGGTAGAGATCAATTTACGCGATAATGCCTTTTTGCGCGGCGGGCCATTCAGCGATCTGACCGCACAGGGGCAGGGCAGTAATTCCTGGGCCATATCACCTGAACGATCCACAACAGGCCACGCCATACTGGCCAACGACCCCCACTTGCGCATGAGCGCGCCTTGTATCTGGTATGAGAATCATTTGCACTGCCCGGAGCTACATGTCACTGGTGCTACGATCTGTGGTTTCCCACTGGTGCAGATCGGGCATAACGAGCATATCTCTTGGGGTATCACCCTCGCCTTCACCGATTGTGAGGATGTGTATGTAGAGCATTTCAAAGAGGGCAGCGATACCGAGTACCGTTTCAAAAACCGCTGGCGCAAGGCTAAGGTGATCGAAGAATCCATCAAGGTGAAATACCAGGACGAGCCGCATATAGAACGCATCATTGAAACCCATCATGGGCCGGTGATCAGCAAGGTGGTCAACAATCCTAATCAGAAATTAACGCTCTGTTCTTTACCACTGAAACCCAAGCAGCAACTGATCCGTTCTTGGTGGGGCGTGAACAATGCGAAGAACTGGCCGGACTTCGTGAACGCGCTCAGCTTCATGGACGCACCACAGCTCAATATGTCTTATGCCGATAAAAAAGGTAATATCGGCTACTATACTACAGGCAAGGTTCCGATTCGGAAAGGCCCTTCAGACGGGCGGGATCTGCTGAAAGGGCATACGGGTGAATTCGACTGGCAAGGCTATGTGCCTTTTATGGAAATGCCGAAGCTACTCAACCCCAAGCGCGGCGTGCTGGTAACAGCCAATAATAAGATCGTAGATGACGATTACCCACACTTTTTGGGTAATGCTTGGATGAACGGCTTCCGCGCCCGCCGCTTAGAAGACCTGATCGAGCAAAAGAACAAGGTCTCCATTTTGGACAACGAGCAGATGATGCTGGATGTGTACAGCATTCCGAGCAAGGATTTCATCGCGCTTTACAAGGATATGGACGCGAGTGAAGAAAGCGATCTGTTCAAGAAAGCCCTCTACCAATTACAGCACTGGGACGGCATGCTGACCACCGATACGATCGGAGGTTGCATTTATGAAGTAACCCGCTACCAACTCCTACGCGAGTTGCTCTCAACAAGTATGGATGATGGCTTGATCAACGAAATTCTTGGAGAGGGCTTCAATACCGCCATCATGGGTACTTGCGAGTTCCAAGGGCATGACTTGACCACCTTACTGCGCATTTTAAATGATGAAAACAGCTGGTGGATGCAACAGGTAGACAGTAAAGAAGAGCTATTGAAAAAAGCCCTGAACAATGCGACCGAGTGGCTCACCCAGCAGTTAGGAGATAAGCTCAGTGGCTGGCAATGGGGCGGATTACACAGAATCATCTTCACACACGCCTTAGGCGTTCGTCCGCCATTGGATCGGGTATTCAACATTGGTCCTTATCCTTATGGTGGGGATGGGGACACCCCTATGGCCGCAGCTTTAGTTGGCACGGATAAACTGCCCAATGACAAGCTCAATGCCGCCTCCATGCGCATGATCGTGGATTGGAGCGATCTCAGTAAATCAAAATCCATTTTGCCGCCGGGGCAATCCGGTAATATTGCCAGTGCGAACCATCAAGACCAAGTACCCCTCTGGTTGGAGGGGAAGTTCAAACCCATGCTTTGGGATCGTGAGCAAGTAGAGCACTATGCGTCGAATTGGTTGGTGTTGCGGAAGAAGTAGGCACTCTACTCACACCTGCACCCTAATGATCTCTTCCCAGCGCGTGGTATAGCGTTGTGAGAGTTGATTTTGGTTCATGATCCAAGTGCGCTTTAGGTTTTGACAAGCCATTTTGAGTTTAGCGGGCGCAATGCGATGATTGATCTCATCTATGGCTTTGGAGAGTTGTTGTTGCTTGGCATCTAAAGGCTGAAAAAGGTTGGCTTGTCTGCTGGAGGCGGGCGTGATCGAAGAGACGATCACGCCCGCTTTTTTGTAGTGTACTCCTGCTACAAAGAGCATTTGCAAGGCACATACCGCATAGCGGATCAGCTCTGTATTGCTTTGTATGGGGTAGCTGGTTTTTAATCTAATGCTGCGGTTGAGCTGCTTGAGATCTTTACGGTGGCCATTGGAACGAATGAAGACGGACAACTCACTGCAACAGGAGTTTTGTTGTCGCAGTTTTTCGGCGCAGCTGATCGCGAAGGTGCATACACGCTCGCGCAACTGATCAAATTCGGTATACATTTTATCGAAGCTGCGGGTGGTGGCGATGCACTGCTTGGCTTTGCGTTTTTCAAGGCGAAGCGTAGGCAATCCCATTAAATCGCGCTTTAAGCGCAGACCCACGATCGACATTTCTTTGCGTACATGCTCATCTGGCAATTGGGTGAATTGGTAGGCACTGTGCACCCCTTGTCGCTTTAGTCTTTTGGCGTAACGAGGACCAATACCCCATACATCTTCTACGGCTAACCAGCGCAGGGCTTTGATGCGCTTTGCCTCACTGTCTATACAATAAGTACCGGCTGTACGTTCAGGGAATTTCTTGGCGATTCGGTTGGCTACTTTTGAGAGTGCCTTGGTGGGCGCGAAGCCCACGCTGATGGGAATGCCTGTGGAACGCTGTACGTCTTTGCGCATGCGTGTACCTAGCGCATGATGATCTATGTATAGGGTTTCGCAGTTTTCAAAACGAAGAAAAGCTTCGTCTATGCTGTAGATCTCTGTGGCGGGTGCATAGGTGCTGAGTATACTCATGACCCGCCTACTCATATCGCCATATAGCGGGTAGTTGGACGAGAACACCTGCACCTTATTTTTTCGCAGTACGTCTTTGCACTTAAAGGCAGGCTCACCCATGCCAATGCCCAAGGCTTTGGCTTCATTGCTACGCGCTACGATGCAGCCATCGTTATTAGATAGTACTACAATGGGCTTGCCATTCAGATCCGGACGGAATACCCGCTCGCAAGAGGCATAGAAATTATTACAATCAACCAAGGCGAACATGATCAGACAGATTTAATGACTGCCGTGACCACTCCCCATACCACGAACTCATTATCAGCGGTGACTTTGATGGGTGGGTAGGCATCGTTTTCGGCAATGAGCAGTAGGTGGTTTTTGGCCAATTGGATTCGCTTGATGGTGAACTCGCCGTCTAAGAAGCAGACGGCTATGCTACCCGTTCGAGGCTCTATGCTTTTGTCGATCACGAGCAGATCGCCATTGCTGATCCCCGCACCGATCATAGAATCGCCCTTTACCCGCCCGTAAAAGGTGGCGGATTTGTTTTTGATGAGTTCTTTGTTCAGATCCAGCGAGGCATCTAAATGGTCTTCTGCCGGAGAAGGGAAGCCCGCACTGATGGGGTTGGATGCAAGTGGCAGTTTGACCAGCATGCGGTTATCAACGCGGAATAATAATAAGTTGGAGAGGGATGCTGTGGGTTGGGTTCGGGCTTCGTGTTGTTTTTTGTTTCTAGTGAATTTCATAGTATATCCGTTCCTGTTCTATTGAGGTAGAGAGGGACATTGAGGTTAAAAGTGTATCATAAATGGCGCATCATTTGCAGTAAATTTACTAATAATTTTAGTTAATTGTCAAAATTGTGTAATTATTGTTGGTTTTTAACGATTGAAGGGGGTATCGGTTTTCACTCTAAAAGGGCGACCACAAGGGATCGCCCCTATTGATTTTATTTTGTGTTCGCAGTAGACGCATGCAATGCGTCTCTACAGGGGATGGGGATAAGAGGTGAAATTGGACTGTTCAAGGACCTTTTTCGCGCGAGGGATAGGAGTGGTACTAAATGGGATAGATGGGGAGTGAGTGCCTGCTTGGCGGGGGCGGCCCAGAGGTAGCCACCGCCAAGTAGTGCAACGAACCCCCAGATAGCCCATTTTGTAGGAACGGATAGCCCGGTGGACGCAGTGAAAGCTTGCGCTTTCT
>JAHDGT010000143.1 GCA_020631675.1 Bacteroidota bacterium | reverse complement strand
GTTAAAATTCAGCCCCTGCCTGCTGCTGTTTGGCAGGCGTAAAAATGGCTACCTCCGGGCCGCCTTTTTACACCGCCAAACAGGGCGCATTCAGCGGCTTCATTACCACTCCTATCCCTTGCGCGGGACATAGGAAAAATCTCCCGCTAAGCACAACGCATAAAAGAACAGTTTAATTTCCTTTCTTTCACTGTTTTTTTAGAGGAGATACTAAACAACATTAGTTGCATATCCGTAGAAATGTATACGATGACCATTTATTGGTCTTGATGTAAAATAGCTGTCAGTTTTCCCCATTATTCGCTTTTAGCGGTAACGGTTCGTTGCGAAAGAGAATTAATAAGGGGAAATTGTATGCCTATCTCGCTCTCTTCAATTTATTCCATTTTGCCAAGAGGCATATGCGGTTTTGACTAATCACCTATATGCATCCTCAATCCATTTTTTTATGATTCGATCACTAACACTACTCCTGCTCCTGCTACTGGGGGGCATGTCCATCTTATGGGCGAATGATTCCAGTAAATTTTTCGAAAACGTAAGAGAACAAACGATCAATGCGAGTGCTAATGGCACGCGCTACATTGTTCCTCAGACCTACCGCAGCTTTGAAATGAATGTTGATGATCTCCGTCAATATCTGATCAACGCACCTGAAGAATTCTCTACCGAGTCTAAGCAAAAAACGTTTTTACTGAGCATTCCAATGCCTGACGGTACAGACGCCTGCTTCGCGATCAGCAAATCTTCAATGATGCATCCGCAACTGGCAGCCAAGTACCCACAGATCAAAACTTATTCCGGTCAAGGTATCGATGACCCTACGGCTACGATGCGCTTTAGCGTCACGCAAAACGGTTTCCGGGCTATGATTCTATCAGGCTTGCATGGTGCGGTTTACATTGATAACTACTTTCATAAGCAAGATCGCTACTACATCAGCTACTTCAAAAAAGACTATGTACTAGATGCACCTAAGCACGAGCCTTGCTTGGTACATGATATCCCCCAACAAAGGAACGACCACTGGCACGACGGACTTGATATAGCTAAAACCATTGACGTGGGTGAAGGCCCGGGCACCAGCAGTAGTCTAAGCGATGGGTTCCTTAGAGAGTATAGAACCGTATTCTCCGCAACGGGTGAGTATACCTCCTTTCATGGCGGTACTGTAGCAGACGGTCTGGCGGCTATCGTAGAGACCATCAACCGAATCAATGAGGTGTATGAGCGCGACTTCGCCATCCGCTTTGAGCTGATCGCTAATAATGATGATGTGATCTATACCAATGGAAGTACCGATCCCTACAGTAATAATAATGCAGGTGCCTTGATCAACGAAAGTCAGACGAATATCGATGCGATCATCGGTAGTGCGAATTACGACCTTGGGCATACGGTAAGTACTGGTGGTGGCGGACTTGCTGGTTTGGGTGTTGTTTGCCTGAACGGTAATAAAGCATCCGGTATCACAGGTAGTGGCTCACCAGTAGGAGATCCTTTCGATATTGATTATGTAGCACATGAGGTAGGACACCAATTCGGAGGTAGTCATACTTTTAATGGAAATGATGGTGCTTGTGGTGGTAATCGCAGTGCCAATTCTGCTTATGAGCCAGGAAGTGGTACGACCATTCAAGCTTACGCAGGTATTTGTAGTTCTCATAATATCCAAAGCAATAGCGACGATCATTTTCATGCACGTAGCTTATTGCAAATGAGCAACTATGCGATCTTCGGCGGCTCGGGCGATTCCTGCCCCAATAAAACCGCAACAGGTAACAGTGCCCCCACTTCCGATGCCGGTGCGGATTACGTAATACCCACCAATACCCCTTTTGAGTTAAGAGGGACGGGCAGTGACCCAGATGGAGATGCGATCACCTATTGCTGGGAGCAATACGACTTAGGTCCGGAAGGCGGACCGAATTCCCCTTCGGGTAATGCGCCTCTTTTTCGCTCTTTTTCTCCTACAGTAGATAACATCAGAATCTGTCCGCAGATCAGTGATATTGTTAACAACACACAGACCATTGGTGAGTTACTACCAAGCTATGATCGTAATATGGTGTTCCGTCTAACGGTTCGCGATAATCACGCAGGCGCAGGCTGCACCACTTTCGATGATATGGAAATTGATGTTGAAGGTTCAGCGGGTCCTTTTGAGGTAATCGCACCTAATACGGCCCTTACTTGGGAAGCCTTAACTACTGAAACGGTCACTTGGGATGTAGCAGGTACGAATAGCGCACCGGTCAGTTGTGCGAATGTGGATATCCTAATGAGTACGGATGGGGGTTATACTTATCCGGTAACAGTGGCAACTGCTGTTCCTAATACGGGTAGTGCTTCTATTACAGTACCTAATAATGTAGGAAGCAATAATCGTATTAAGGTGATTTGTTCGGATAACATCTTCTTCGATATTTCTAATACGAACTTCACCATTACACCTGCATCTACCCCTGACTTCCTGATCTCTGCTAACCCGCCCGCAGCAGCAGCTTGTCCGCCTTCAGATGCGGTATTCTCTATTGATTTAGATGCGATCGCTGGTTTCAGTAGTTCAGTTAGCTTTAGTGTCAGCGGGGTTCCTGCTGGTGCAACGTCTAACTTTAGTCCATCAACGGTCACGCCTACAGGAAGCACGACACTTACGATCGGCAATGCAGCAGCGGCAACACCCGGTACTTACAACTTAACAGTAACCGCTACGGGCGGTGGTTCTTCTAAAACCACTGATCTAACATTAGCGATTGGCTTCCCGGGTGATGTGGTTTTAACAAGTCCGGCAAATGGAGCTGAAGCAGTGGCGTTGGCAACGAACTTCACTTGGGCCGCTGCAGCAGGTGCCACCGACTATGAAATACAAATAGCAACAGATGCCGCTTTTACAAATGTTGTAGAATCGGCTACAGTCGCTTCAACTTCATACAGCAGTGCGGGGTTAAGTGTGTATACCGTTTATTTCTGGAGAGTTAGAGCTACCAATGGATGTGGTAATGGAGATTATAGTTCTTTATTTTCGTTCCGAACAGATGCGGATCCATGTAGTACAATAGCAAGTGCTGATATTCCGGTAAACTTACCAGAGCAGAGTTCACCAGGTAATGAATATACGGTAACTTCTAGCTTGAACTGGACGAATGGAGGAACAATAGACGATTTGAATGTACTTGGTTTGGACATCGATCATACCTGGGTTAATGATCTTGAAATCAGCCTGACCAGCCCTAATGGAACCACAGTGTCCTTGATAGATTCACCTTGTGGAGATGAAAATGATGTCAGTATCAGTTTTGATGATGAGGCCAGCTCTGCCAGTTTCCCTTGTCCGCCCAATGATGGTAATACTTACCAAGCAAATGGAAACCTATCAGATTTTGATGGAGAAAACGCGAACGGAACCTGGACACTTAGTATAACAGATACCTACGCCTCGGAAGACGGCGGTAGTTTGAACGCCTGGAGCATTGAAATCTGTGTGGCCAGTGGAGGTACTTCCGCTAATGCCGATCCCGTAGTGGTGAATAATAGTGGCATGACCGTAGGTACCGGGACCACCACTGCGATAACACCAGCCGATCTGCAAAGCACGGATGCGGACGATAATAATGCCGACCTGATCTATACCTTAACCAGTTTGCCTGCAAACGGCACGCTTTATCTTAGTGGCTCTCCGCTTAGTGTAGGTAGTACTTTCACACAAGGAGATATCGATAGCGGACTAGTAACCTATGGCGAAATGGGAGGCTCGCCTGCAACAGATAGCTTTGATTTTGTAGTGACGGACCCCAATGGTGGTTATACCGCACCTCATACTTTCACGATCACGATCACAGGCGTTTCTACTACGACCTATAATGTGGGCGTAACTTTTATTTTAGAGGGCGATTATGATCCCACGACAGGATTAATGAGAACCGACCTCTTAGATGCGGGCCTGATTCCGATCAATCAGCCCTATAATGCCGCACCTTGGAATTATACAGGTTCGGAAGCTGTAGCCAACATCAATGCGATACCTGATGATGTGGTAGATTGGGTTCTCGTAGAGTTAATGGACGGAAGCTTTAATACCATTGATCGTGCAGCAGGCTTCTTGCGCAATGATGGTACTTTATTAGCAACAGACGGGAGTACTGGGGTAGACTTTACCATAACTGGTGCATCATCCGACTATTACATCGCGGTTCGTCATCGCCACCATTTGGATGTGTTATCCGCTGCCCCTGTTAATTTAGCAACGGCAGCTCCTTATGACATGACCACTGCCTCTAGTGTGCTTTCTTCTCCTGGCAATGACCAGCTTAAAGATTTAGGCGGAGGCTTATACGCCCTACATGCGGGAGACATCAATGGCGATGGTGTGATCACTGTCTTGGACCTGAACATCTACATCACACAATCCTCACTGATCTTCACCTATGTGAATAGTGATTGTAATATGGATTCCAATGTAACAGTGGCCGACTATAACTTATTCAATGCGAATAGTGGTAAGATCGGTGCTTCTTTTATTCAGTACTAAGAAGCTGTTTGATAGATTGCTTGAAGAGTAATGCCAAAAGCGCCGTGGTCATCTTGCCACGGCGCTTTTTTGTTTTTTAGCAGTTACCTTTTTTTAAGTGTCCGACCAAAACGATAAAATGTGAAATAAGCGATTATCTTTAAGCAAACCAATGATAATGATATGTCGTCATTTGATGCTGATAAAGCAGAAAAGTTAGGAGCTGATCAATATGGCATGCGTAAGTACGTGGTCGCTTTCCTCAAGAGAGGGCCAAATAGATCATTAAGTGAACAAGAAGCTGCTGCTTTACAAAGAGCGCACTTGGATAATATCCACCGTTTGGCTGCTGAAAATAAATTAAGTGTTGCTGGGCCGTTTTTTGGAGATGGGGATTTAAGGGGCATATACATCTTTAATATAGATGACCTAGAGGAAGCGAAGCGACTTACTGAAACAGATCCAGCGATACAAGCAGGAAGCTTGGTCATGGAGCTGAAATTATGGTATGGTTCAGCAGCATTACAATTGATCCCTGATTTACATAAAACAATTGCAGCTGTTGATGTATAAATAACACTGGAGCGTTTATGTTAAATGTCTCTAATTTGACATAGTTGTCGGACGATTATTTGTTCTAACAATAAAAATGTTGCATATTTGTGTTATTGATGTAGTTGAAATACCAACTATTCAAACTGCTCCTTTTTAAAGTAGTGATTTTCAATTGATTGCGCGTTTTTAGTGCATAAATGCATCTTTCGTCAACAGATGAATTACCTTCCCTACGGTTGAGAACACTAGTTAAACCCCTTTTTATTTGTGGTCGAAATATGTGACATTAATATGTATTAATGTCCTAATGCTGTATTTAGTAATGACCTGTATTGTAGATATTGTTGGATTGGCTTATGGGTAAGTGTGAAAGTGTACTGGCAATTGATACTACTACTAAAGTTTGTTCTATTTCTTTATTAAAAGCTGATGGAACGATCATTAGTCGAGAAAGTAGATCGGCAAATACACATGCGGAGATGTTGAATCTTATGATTCAAGAAGTATTGGCTACAGCAGAGCTTAGCTTCAAAGAACTGGATGCCATTGCGATTTCTAAAGGTCCAGGAAGCTTTACAGGTTTGAGAATTGGATATAGCACAGCTCAGGGCTTGTGCGCAGCCTTAAGCATTCCGCTTTATGAAGTAGACACCCTAGGGGCGATGGCACAATATGTGATCCAGAAGAACGATCAACATCCTGCGTACTATATCCCTATGATCGATGCAAGGAGAATGGAAGTTTATCTTTCGGTCTTTGATGAAAAGACTCAATTGATACACACTCCTCAACCGATCATTATTCCCGAACAGCTCCCAGAACTAAATCGCGATTGCCCTGTTTTCTTTTTCGGGGATGGAGCAGAAAAATGCATTTCGGAACTACCGGATTCATTTACCTATGTTGAAGGTATTTATCCGAATGCTGCTTATTTAAGCGCTGCTCTGGCAGAGGGAAAAAGTAAGCTACTTTATGAAAAAGTGTTGGACATAGCTTATATCAATCCATTATATGGCAAAGATTATATCGCTAAGAAAAGCACTAAGCATTTGATTTGACTGTGTGCATTTGTATTCAGATGAAAAAATGACTATATTTGTTTAATAAAGCATTGTTAATGCTTCATTAAAAGTATGGTCAACACTATATTTAATATAAATGTGTGAAAAAGAGAAATGTGATTATTCCATTTTTTTGATTCATACATCTTTTAACTAACCATTTTTTAATCAACCTTGTGAACATGGGAACGATCACAAAACCAGATACGGTAGTTATTCGACAGAGTTCGGATGCGCCTATTACGCTGGATTACAACCAACTGCGTAAAGCAGTGCTCGTACTGAGAGCAGTTAACCACAAATTACGTCAGTCTATCATTCAGTTGTTAGAAGACCACAAACGTTTGACGGTTACCGAAATTTATGTGAAATTACGCTTGGAGCAGTCTGTTGCTTCTCAGCACTTGGCGATTCTTCGCCGTGCGGGTATCGTGATCACAGAGAGAGAAGGTAAGTACATCTACTACTCTTTGAACTACGATAGAATAGGCGAGATTTCAGAATTAGTGGAAGAATTAGCACGCTAATTCAACTACTGAAAAATATTTGAAAGCCCACTTGAGTGATTACTATCACTCAAGTGGGCTTTTTTGTTTAAACTCCCCCAATTACTTTCTCGCAAAGACGGTATCTTTCCATCTAATAGCGTACACCAATGAAAATGCAATCGGAAAGAAATACGAATGAGCCGCATCAGCATATTGAAGGAAGAATCAAATCAATCGCCCATAGAACAGTTGATATTGAACGTCATGCGATAGCCGAACTACAAAAGCGCATCGCCTCAAGTGATATACATGAGGCGGTAAAGGTCATCCAGCAATGCAGAGGCAGAGTAGTTGTTACAGGCGTGGGTAAAAGTGCGATCATTGCTCAAAAAATCGTAGCCACCTTCAATTCTACTGGCACACCAGCTCTTTTTTTACATGCAGCAGATGCGGTGCACGGAGATCTGGGTATGATTCACCCCTATGATGTTGTGATTTGTTTGTCGAAAAGCGGAGAGACGCCCGAAATAAAACGCTTGCTCCCGATTTTAAAAGAACGAGCAAGTCAGATCATTGCTATTGTCGGGCAACTTGATTCCTATCTGGCAAAACATGCGCAATGGGCCCTAGACGCCAGCGTTGAAAAAGAAGCTGGCCCGAATAATTTAGCCCCAACATCCAGCTCAACCGTGCAACTGGTGTGGGGAGACGTACTGGCCATTTGTCTGCTCGAACTACGCAATTTCACCGCTGCTGACTTCGCGAGAAATCACCCAGGTGGTATTTTAGGAAAACAGCTGTACTTAAAAGTAGATGACCTATACCCTCAGAATGAACACCCGGAGGTAGGACCGGAAAGCTCCCTACAAGAGTGTATATTAGAGATATCATCAAAACGATTAGGAATCGCCGCCGTAACAGCTAAAGATGGAGCCTTGATTGGTGTGATCACGGATGGTGATCTGAGAAGGGCATTCCAACAAAATCAAAACACCTTACTCCAAGCAACAGCCCAACAGCTGATGAACGTAGAGCCTAAAGTTTTAAAAGCAGGCACTCTAGCAGTAGACGCCTTGCTGTGTATGAAACGTTTCAAAATCACCCAAGTGATCATTGTTGATCAAAGCGAACGCTACTACCTCGGCGTAGTACACATACACGATCTTATTAAAGAGGGGATTGTATGAAATAACAACGCCCGCTCAATTGAGCAGGCGCCGCATCATAAAAAACTATTAACCTCTATTTTTCCAATTCTTCCAACGGAATGACAGTCTAACTAAATCTACTAGTAGCCAGCATTCAGATAATCTAAAAGCGTATTGATTTCTACTAAGCTGATCTGTTCTCGTCTGGCAGCAGGAATAGCTTCATTTATCAAAACATACCTACACTTATCATATTCGCCAAGAGCCTGGTGTAACTTCGCTTTCCAAAAGGTATTGGTGTAAGTGCTTTCTAAATTACAAGCCTCACGGATCCAAGTAAGGGCGGCTTTAAGTTCGGTCCGCTGTGTGGTTTTCTCAGCAAAAGTCTTAGCCACATCACTCAACAGATCCGCATCCCTAGGTTCGTGGGTCGACATGAATTTCATATTAAAATCCATGTACTCATCCCAGCTGTCCGTGCCCTCGTAATACATGATATAAAGGCGAAATAATAGATCTCTTTTGCCAATGAACTCAGAGTTGGTGATATACCAGATCACATCTTGGAACAGTCGCTCACCAGCCTTGTCAATCGTACTTTCCTCAGTCAATTTGATCGCATTGAAAGTACTAGAGCGCAAAGCCAGTTCCATGCGTTCATCTACATTATAGCCCAAAGATTTGTAAGTACTCTGGCGTGTGAATAGATTCTTGAAAGCACTATTCTCCACATTAGTAGCAAAATCGAAATTGAAAACCGCTAAAGTCGGATCATTAGGATCTTTGTCCGCTAAATATTTATCTACAACCGCATTAAAATCCCTTTGATACCTTCTGGACGAGTACGCTAACTCGTATAACTCTTCAGAAGATAAATGCTCGCCCCTATCAAAACGCAACTGCAAGTTTTCCATTCTAGTGATGCGCATTTTATCCTGCTCCAGATCATAAGGCTCGTGTGTAACGATCGCTCCTTCAAAGTAGCTATCAGACATATTTCGATCAGCACTAGCGGTTCTATCGTTGCGGTGATACTGAATTCTATTCTTGAAAATATGCTCATTCGTATTTTCAGCCGGGTTGAAACGTTTAAAACCCTTGTGCTCTCCACGAACTAGATCCCCCTTACCCTCTTCAGGTTGCTTATTGATGTCTACATCTATATAAGTCGTATCATCCGTAGAAGGAGGGATCACCTCTTTTTTCTGCCAGCTGAACTCCTTGTCCGCCGTTTTCGCCTTCGCGCGTTGCGCATAGCCAATAAAGTCAATCGTATTCGTACCTCCTACTTCTTTGTAAACCATTCTCCCCTCTTGGTCAAAATACACCAAGGTCGGTGCCTGGAAAATCTGAAACTCCATGGAGAACTCATCGTACTGACTGTCCATCAAGTTGACTTTCATGCAAACGAAATCCTTATTGTACACTCTGCCCACTTCAGGATTAGTGAATACATTCAGTTCCAACTTTTTACAAGGAACGCAGGTCGGTGTGTAACAATCAATGAATAACATTTTACCTTCAGCTCTTGCCTTGCTTAAGCCGTCAGCAATAGTGCCCTCAAAAAAGACGATCCCCGCACTAGAAGGGGTAAAAGATGAAGTAGAAGGGGAAGATGCGAACAAAGCAACTTGCAGACATAACAATGCCAACAATAAGCCTCGTTTGCGATAGCGAACGAAAACTTTCATAGCTAATAATTAAAATGAAGCAGCTCGAAATTATTCCTCAATAAGCCGTACAAGGTATTAAAAGCTAAACCTATTTAGCAATGAAAAACCTAGAAGGATCAATAGAAAAAATAACGAAGTACTTCTGCTAACAGAAGAGGTGTAAAAGCTATGTGGTGTTAGGCACAAGTAGGAAAGTTGTTATAACAACTTTGAGAAAAAGGTAAGTACTTGGATAAAAGTAAGCGTATAGCTTAAGGCGCAGCTATTTTAGTTGTAGCCAAGGCATGAA
>JAHDGT010000621.1 GCA_020631675.1 Bacteroidota bacterium | reverse complement strand
ACCATGGTCAGGTTCATCACATGCTCTTCGGGCCGTACTTTGAGGATGCGTTCTTCGGGCTTGGGGAGTTTTTGGGCTTCTTTTTCTCTGTAGTAGGAAAAGGCGAGTATGCCGCCCATGATCAAACCGCCCCACCAATACCCATCGGCGGATAGGAACATATCGTGAGGGTTCTTGGAGAAGGTGCCCCAATTGACTATTAAAAAGCTGGCTTTATAGCCGAATAAAAAGCCTACGGCCGCATTGAGCAACATGCCCAATAAGTTGGCCGGCTCGCCTACAATGATCTTTCGCTCAACGATGGGCATGAGTCCGCTGTCTCCATAGCGTTTTAGCTCTCGGTAGAGTAAAAACGCGCCCATACTGAAGCCCAGCACCATGAAAAAACCAAAGGTGCCGAAGGGCATCGGAATGCGAACGCCAAATAGTCCGTAGAAGAAATCACTTAGTGTTGGATACATGCTGTAAAGGTAAGCTTATCACATCTTTTATTCTTCGCTTCCTGATCTTCACCAAAGAAACAAAACCATCTTTTGCGGCAAGACAGGAGGACACATGGGTCCTCCCCTACAAAAACCCAATCATTTGATGTGGGGACCGCATAGGGATAGCAGTGGTATGAGGTGAGCCCAAAGGCTATTGAGCGGCGGCTTACAAAGGCGGCCCAGAGGTAGCCATTTGTAAGCCTGCCAGCGAAAAGCCTTTGGGTTTGCCGAATTTAACGGATAGCCCGGACCCGCAGTAAAAGCTTGCGCTTTTCTTTAGACCCAAGATATGAGACTCGAGACATGAGATTTATCTGCTGTGTGCCAATATTAGATTACGGCTTCTAGCGCAGGCTTTTATTGCGGGTATGCGCCTTAGTAAAATTCAAGTTTAAGCGTTCTCCTTGGTATTCAAGAAAATTTTCGGGATAAAGACGAATTGTCGCTAACTTGTGGCTTCACCTTCCATCTTTTGATCGTATTGTTATGGCGGATAAGAATTTGTTTTTACTGGATAGCTTCGCATTGATCTATAGGGCGCATTTTGCTTTTATGCGTAACCCGCTGATCAATAGCAAGGGGTTTAATGTATCGGCGATCACGGGTTTCGCGAATACGCTGCATGACCTATTGCATACGGAAAAGACGAAACCGACGCATATTGTGGCTTGTTTTGATACGCCCGGCCCGACGAACCGTGCTAAGAAATACGATTTCTATAAGGCGAACCGAGAGGCGATGCCAGAGGATATTCGTGCCTCGATACCCTACATTAGAAATATGCTGAAGGCTTTTGACATCCCGATTTTGGAGCTGGAAGGTTTTGAGGCGGATGATATTGTGGGCACGATCGCCAAGCAGGCGGAGCAGGATGGTTTTAAGGTGTATATGGTGACGCCGGATAAGGATTACGGACAGTTGGTGAGTGAGAATATCTTCATGTATGTGCCGGCGCGCGGGGCGAAGAAGCGCGAGATCATGGGGGTGGAAGAAATCAAAGCGAAATGGGGTGGTATTGATGATCCGCTGAAGGTGATCGACATCTTGAGTATGATGGGGGATGCATCTGATAATATA
>JAHDGT010000142.1 GCA_020631675.1 Bacteroidota bacterium | reverse complement strand
CTACTCGAAATTGACTTTGAAGGCGACGAAGAAACCGAACTCGCCGCGGCCGTTCATGCTGACTTCTAAGCCCCAGAGGTTGTCATAGGCGGCTACGATATCCAAAGAGAGACCGGTGCCGAAGAGGAAGCTGTTGTTGAGGGGGTTGCCTTGGAAGTAGTAGGCGTCATGCACATAGCCGAATTCGGTGTGCTGCTTGAGGTAGAGGGCGAAGGGGAGGGTACGGAACTGCCGTAGTTTTTTGATGGGATTTTTGATTTTTATATCGAGCAATTTGTACTTGATCATGCCGCGCAAAAGACCGTAGTGTTGGCCGTCTATGATGTAGAGTTCATAGCCGCGTACATAGTCGGTGCTGCCACCCAAGCCGTTCTGGGTGAAGTAGGGTTGTACGGCGGGAAAGGAGACGCGTCCTTTGAGGTTTCCGGCGGCGTACCAGCGTTCGTTGAGTTTCCAGAAGTGGGAGTAGCTGGCCACGAACCAGAGTAGATTGACTTCGTCACTGAGAATGCCCAGCCCCGATTTACTGGCTTGAAAGCTGAATAGGCTTCCTTCTAGTGGATAGGCTCTAATGTCGCGATGGTCTAAACGCAGTTGGTAGGCGAGGTAGAGGTATTTTTGTTGGGTAGCACCGTTTAAAAAATAATCGGGCGTGCTCAGGGCGAGGGTATCTTTGATGCGATTGTTGTAGTAGCTGATATTGAAGTTGTGTTCTACATGGATGCTGCTGCGGTGGTTGACATTCAGACCGATGCGCAACTGTCGTTGTACGGAGGCACTGTCTATATACAGCAGGCTGCTTTCTGGTAGGTCTAAAGTAAAATCTTCCCAGCGGTTGTTGAGGGTTTTGTGGGCGACTTGCCTATTGAAGCCGTAGCTGAAGAAGGGGCGGATACCGGTGCGTTGCTTTTTGCCTATGAAGGGTATTTTATAGCTCAATTCCAGATTGCGAAGCTCTAAACGATCAATATAGCCCAGACCGAGATTGAAAAGTAGTCGTTCGCGCATACCTCTGGTATTCTCGTGTACGAGCAGCAAGCCGAAGGTGGCTCTACTGAGGTCGCGGTTGGGATCCCTAACCCAATCGTTGAGGTTTCTATTGGTGAGTTTAAAGCTTGGGCTGGCGATGATGTACCAGCGTTCTTCTACTGTTAAGATCAGATCAACGGCAAGACCTTGCTGTTGGGCGATCTTGATGCTCACATCATTGAATAGTCGGAGATTGTAAACCTGATCTCTATTCTCTTTCTGAACCAATTGCCAGTCGGCAACGGCGATGGTATCGCCAATGGCGAAATCCAACTCCCTAAAAATGACCTTGTCCTTGGTGAGTCGGTTACCTTCTAATTGGATGCTGTTAATTACAATGTAGCTATAGGAGGAATCGGGAACGATGATCTTTGGAGCTGATGGAGCTGAGGATTCTTCTTGTGCCGAATCTTGGGCTTTGAGCGTGCTGGCTGATTGCCACCAAGAGCTGAGGATCGCTACTGTACATATGTAAATGAGAGGGCGCAAGTAGCGACGCCAAGAATCGATACTTTTCACGATCATGTCTTGGCGACTTTACTTCATCAACATTTTCAGGAAGGTGTTGAACAGCCAGTTTTCATCGCTATTGACCACTTTCTCAATAGCTTTATCCGCACTCTGCCCGAAATTGTGCATATCGGCAACGGACTTTTTTAATACTTCTACCTCTTCGCCTTCACCCTGTACTTGCTCGTTGAGTTCGGAAAGTACTTCCATGATGGGGGCGAGTTCTCTTTTCTTACGCTGTAGCATGATCTGTCTGACCACTTTCCACATATCCTTCTCGGCAACGAAAAACTCTTTACGTTCACCGGCTTTCAATTCTTTATAGATCAGTCCCCAATCTATCAGGGCACGTAGATTCATATTGGCATTACCCCGAGAGATACTCAGTTCACTCATGATATCATCGGCACATAGTGGTCCTGGTGAGATCAATAGTAAAGCATGCACTTGAGCCATGGTGCGGTTAATACCCCACTTGCTGCCTAAAGTGCCAAATGCCTGAATGAATTTTTCTTTACCCTCTTGGTATTCCATTTTGTATTACGAAGGATTGGTGAATCAGATGAATCGTTCACAACTTTCAGGTACAATTGAAAGAGAGAAGCTACCCACCTGAAACAACGTTTTAAGGAACTAAGTTCGTTCATTGGTGAGCGGATTTATTTCTGTTTTTCGTATTTGTTCAGGAACTATCGCAAACGATCGGCAGAACTGACCAGTTTGTCATCGAATTTAATGCCCCTCAAAGCCAACCAGTTCGCTAAGAAAATAAGTAGCGGGAATCCTGCGGAATAAGAGGGCAAGTCATTATCGACCCCATTCGCCACCACATAGTATACTGCCACTCCGGTCAATACTAAAGTGAGCAGCATATTGAAGCGACAAATGTTGGCTTGTAGCTTTCTATTTTTGAATAAGAAGATATTGATCAGGCTGAACAGTGCTATAGCAGCGGTAATGGCTGGTAAAGCAAGTAGCTTTGTTTCATAGTGCATGAATAGCTCTACGCCATTATTCAAGGCATAAGGCAGAGGTGTTAATATCGCACCTATACAAAAGGCGGCAGCTAAGAACAGATATATGGATTGTATACGCTGGATCATTGCTCAGAAGAAATGATGAATAGAGATGTGATGTGAAACGGCCGCAAAGCTACTATTTTCGATACAGAACTCCTTGCAATAGTTGCAGAGAAGGAATCATCTTCTCAAGACTTGAGTAGCGGTTTGACTTGTTCCATTTTGGAGTTCGACTTTTGTGTCGACTTTAACTTGGTCATCTTTTGTGAAGAGCAGTCGGACAGTATAGACCTCTTTAAAAATATTGAACTGAGTGATCAACTCCCCGTTTTTCATTTTTTTCAGGTTCTGCTTGGGCGACATGCAGTTACTGGAGCGTTTGCAGTGTACATAGAAGGTCGCTTTTCCGTCTTTGTCGATCTTCAATTTACTGACGGGCTTACTTTTATCAACAGGGAGCCAGTCGCCAACTTTCTGTGCGCCATTGCCGGTAGATATAATAACAGGAGTTTCAGCGGGTGGATCTACTTTATCGTTGTCTATTTGTGTAATGCCATCTTTGACCGGTGTTCCTTTATTGGCATTGTTCATCTGCACGTATTTGTAGATGCCATAGGCGATCAGCATGCCGACAAAGAGTGCACCCAAGGCGATTTGCCAGACAACGGCCATAGAGCGGCGGTCTTGTGCTTGTTCGTCAATGCTTAGTCGCTTTTCTCTACGGCTGGGTTTGTCACCATTGACGGTCACCGTTTTACGAACTTCTACATCTTCCTCATTATTGGTATTAGATTCAGCTTGCCTGGCGGGCAACAATCTCTTCAGACCTTGAACGATATTCAGGTAGGCGCTGTCCGCGTCTCCCCAATTCGTTACGGCTTCTTTATTAGAAGGGAGTAGCGATAGCTTTTTATAGGCTTTGGGATAATGGCAAGGGCGTAATAAGACAGGAACGATAGTAGCTCCATTTCTGGCTTTGGTGGCAAAGGCAAGATCCTCAATGCGCTGGCAGTCGTCATCACCCAGAAAATCAGCACTGATCAACAGTAAGATGATATCCGCTCCGCTCACTAATTGCCGGAGACTTTGTTCCTCGCTACTTCCGGGCAGAATCTGTTCGATGCTCAGTTCATCGATCCAACCTTCTTCTCTCAAGGTGCTGAGGTGCTTACTCAATGCGATTTTATGCTGCTCGTCGGCGGGGGCATAAGCGACAAATATTTTTTTAGCGGACAAAATCTGTAGTGATAATTGATGAAAATTGAAAATACCACCCTTTTCCTAAATACAAAAACGGCGGTTGAGTGAATTTCCTCAACCGCCGTTTTAAGACGTTTTTATGACCGCTTATGAAAGCTTAGGACGTAGTCGTCGGCTTTCCGTGGCAGTGTTTGAATTTTTTACCACTACCACAAGGGCAAGGGCTATTTCTACCTACTTTCGGCATTTCGCGGCGGTAGGTTTTTGGTTTTTGCGCCTCACTATTGGTGTTCGTGCTGGTAGCTCTTTGTGTGCCGCCCGAATTATCGTCGGTTCTGCTGGCACGCAGGCGACTCATATCCGTCTTTTTGGGTTGGCGAGCTTCTTTCACTTCTTCAGGCTGTTGTACCGGAATACTTGCTCTGAATAAGAAAGAGGTGATCTCTTTGTTCAACTCGCTCACCATGCCTTGGAAGAGTTTGTAGGCTTCACCTTTGTAGATCAAAAGCGGGTCTTTTTGCTCATAACGAGCAGCCTGAACCTCTTGCTTCAAGCTGTCCATATCGCGAAGATGGTTTTTCCAAGCATCATCCAACATGGATAAAGAAATTACTTTTTCAAGTTCTCTGACCAGCGATTTTCCATTTGATTCGTAGGCGTCTTTCAAGTTGCAGGATACATTGACCAATTTGAAACCATCGGTGAATGGTATGATCACACGTTCAACGGTTTCGCCTTTATCTTCAAAAACGCGAGTGATGAAAGGACGAGCGATCTCCATGATGCGCTCGCTTTTACGCTTGTAGTAATCAGATACCTCATCATAAAGCTGATCGATCACCGCATCACCATTCCCTTTCAATAGTTGCTGTTCGTCAATTTCTGTATCTACGGAGAAGTAACGGATCACATCCAACTTGAACTGCTCTGCGGTTTCGTCTCCTTGGCTGCTTGCGACCACTTCTTCACACAACTGTGCGAAGGTGTTGTGCAGATCCACCGATAAACGCTCACCGAATAAAGCGTGCTTACGCTTTTTGTAGACTACCGTACGTTGGGCATTCATCACTTCATCGTAATCCAGTAAGTGCTTACGAATTCCGAAGTTGTTCTCCTCTACTTTCTTCTGGGCACGGGCAATACTATTGGTGATCATGCTGTGCTGAATCACCTCTCCTTCCTCATAGCCCATTCTGTCCATCACTTTAGCGATACGCTCGGATCCGAAAAGTCGCATTAGATTGTCTTCCAAAGACACGAAGAACTGAGAACTACCCGGATCTCCCTGACGTCCGGCACGACCTCTCAACTGGCGGTCGACACGGCGAGCTTCATGACGCTCGGTACCGATGATACCCAAGCCGCCTGCCTCTTTCACGCCATCGCCCAACTTAATATCCGTACCACGACCTGCCATATTCGTCGCGATGGTAACCGCTCCCGCTTTACCGGCCATGGATACGATTTCTGCTTCTCTTTCGTGCTGTTTAGCATTTAACACATTGTGTTCTATGCCTTTCATCTTCATGAGTCGGCTCAGCAATTCAGACACTTCAACCGAAGTAGTACCGACCAATACAGGGCGGCCTTGCTCCCGCATTTGTTCGACTTCTGCGATCACCGCATTGTATTTCTCACGAGCGGTACGATAAACCAGGTCTTCATCATCCGCACGAGCTATAGGGCGATTAGTAGGAATAACGACTACATCTAAGTTGTAGATCTCCCAGAATTCACCTGCTTCCGTTTCCGCTGTACCTGTCATGCCCGCGAGCTTGTGGTACATACGGAAGAAGTTCTGTAGAGTAATGGTCGCGAAAGTCTGTGTAGCAGCTTCTACATCCACATCTTCTTTCGCCTCGATCGCCTGGTGAAGACCGTCTGAATAGCGACGACCATCCATGATACGACCCGTTTGCTCATCTACGATCTTTACTTTATCGTCCATGACCACATACTCCACATCCTTCTCGAATAAGGTGTATGCTTTCAGCAATTGGTTGACAGAGTGGATACGCTCTGATTTGATCGCGTAGTCCTGTAATAAGGTGTCTTTGGCATGTAGCTTCTCTTCGTCAGATAGGCTCGTATCATTTTCCAGATCCGCCATAGCCCCACCGAAGTCGGGCATGACGAAGAAGCTAGCGTCCTCATCAGCACCTGTGATCAGCTGAATACCTTTATCGGTCAGTGTAACTTGGTTGTTTTTTTCTTCGATAACGAAGTACAGCTCTTGATCAACTTCCGGCATGCGTTTACCCTGCTCTTGCATGTAGTAGTTCTCCGCATTTAGTAGAATGGTCTTCATTCCGGACTCCCCTAAGAACTTGATCAATTGCTTGTTACGCGGTAAACCTCTGTAGGAACGAAGCAAGGCTAAGCCACCTTCATTTTCACCAGGTCTGCCAGCTGTGATCTGTTTCTTCGCTTCAACCAGATAAGAGCGAGCCAGTTGACGCTGCGCATTGACCAAGCGTTCGATACGAGGTTTCAAGGCATCGAACTGGTGTTCATCACCACGTTCTACCGGACCGGATATGATCAGTGGTGTTCTCGCATCATCGATCAGTACGGAGTCCACCTCATCGATCATCGCGAAGTGGTGCTTGCGTTGTACCAATTCCTTAGGCGAACGCACCATATTGTCACGTAGATAGTCAAAGCCGAATTCATTATTCGTTCCGTACACAATATCTTGGAGATAGGCGTTTCTACGGTCAGCGGAGTTAGGGCGATGTTTATCAATACAATCAACGGTCAAGCCGAGGAAATTGAAGATCGGCTCCATCCACTCACTATCCCTGCGTGCCAAATAGTTGTTCACTGTTACTACATGGACGCCTTGTCCGGATAAACCATTCAAGTAAGCAGGAAGAGTAGCCACTAAGGTTTTACCCTCACCCGTTGCCATCTCCGCGATCTTACCCTGATGTAGTACAATACCACCGATCAACTGCACATCATAGTGCACCATATTCCATTTGATGTCAGCACCAGCGGCTTTCCAAGTGGTTTGGTAAGTCACATAGTCCCCATCAATTTCCATATGCATACGGTTGACCGATAGATCACGATCCAGATCAGTAGCCTTTACTCTGATGTGGTCGTTTTCCGTAAAGCGTCTTGCGGTTTCTTTTACTACAGCGAAAGCTTCTGGAAGTATGTCCAGCAAGACCTCCTCCAGTTTAGCATCTCTATCTTTTTGCAGCTTATCCAGTAGTTCGTAACGACGTTCCTTTTCATAAGGATCCACATCCGCACCGATGGTAGTGTCTCGGATATTCTGCATTTCCGCATCAATATCCTCTAAATATTCGGCGATTTCTCGTCTGAATTCATGCGTTTTATTACGCAGTTCGTCATCGCTTAAATTAGTAAGCGTAGGATAGACCACTTTGACCTTTTCGACCAAAGGCATTACGCCTTTGATGTCCTTATCTGACTTATTGCCGAAAATCGTTGTTAAGACTTTATCTAGAAAACCCATTATCTCATTTGCCTATTCAGGAAAAACCAATAGCGTGATCATGACCGGTCTGTTGTTGACAGAACCGTCATTAGTATACACTTCTGTAATTGATTTAACTCAAGTAATTGAAGAAGAGGTGAGCGCTATTGCGTACAGCGCACAAAAGTACAATATTGCGCACTAGCGGACAGCCATATGCCCTTCAAAAGCTGTTCCGATGCTTATTTATGGGCGAATTGTCAGTAAGTAGCCCGTTCAGGGTGTCATTCCGTCATTAAATGTCGTTGTAGAGTTAAAAATGACAGTCTTAGGCAGTTCCAAGCGAACTACTGGATCATATATTCGGTTACTTACTTAGAAGATGTTATTTCTCCAATGTTAATTCCATTGGTTTGCCATTGAAAAATTGGGAGAAAAATATTAGAATTAATATCTTTGTTAATTAGCTGTAGTATAGAAATGAGCGCTTTATTCGTTCATCCGTTAGGTGCGTATGTAGTTGATTTGTAATTACATTTTCGCTCCAACCCATTCGATCACTAAATCTTTTGTTTATTCGAGCTTTTTTGATTTGTTACTTACACTGTCGGTCAACATCTCCGTTATTCTTGCTGTATTTGTGATTTGAGTTATTACAAGTGCTTCGCATCGATTATTTGCAAACCGCATAAGGAATTCAATTATGCTTTTGTAGGATGTTAGCTTACAATGAATATAGAACATTTTCAACTGGTCTTTTTTTAATGAAGTGATTCCCTCTCACCGGCATTTGCATAATAACTTGTAAAGTGCTTTGTAGGGTTCAAGTCACTTTTTTGATCAAAGCTCATTTTGATCGATTTCTGGATAGAGAAGTATCCCGCTTCTCTAACGGATCAACACATTAGTAGGATAGATCAATAGTAGATAGCGTTGTTTACGCAAAGCTACTCTCCCCATACGATACGCCTATTATATAAGCTCAGATGGTTCCGAAGCCTATTGGATCCGCAACTATTCCCTTCTGTACTATTGCTGCTTAGGTCGTGGCATAATACCACGATCGCAAAATGATGTGGTCACTAGCGAAATGCTATCAAGCTAATGCCTTTTTAACAGGCTTTGTTTTGATGCTTTTGTTTTTGTGAAGTACATCCTCGAATGGCTATACCTGATATGTTCAGCGCATAGGCGAAGCAGGATTTATCACATCATTGATGTTCTCTAAAGTTGTTGTCTTGGTGTTTGAATGCGTATAGATTCATTCACAGTATCTGACAACACGGAAGTAGTTTAAAGTTTTTGATGAGTTTGAAGCTCATTAAGAACAACCATGAACTACCTCCACAAAAAGAAAAGAACAAATGACTATATATAATGGAAAAGAGATGGGTAGTAAAACCGGTCAACGAGGATCTGGTTGATGAGCTACAGCAATCTCTTAGAATCAATCGAACATTGTGCAAACTTTTAGTTCAAAGGGGAATCAGCACTTATGAAGAAGCGAAAGCTTTTTTTCGCCCCTCCTTGGACAAACATTTGCACGATCCTTTTCTGATGAAGGACATGGATCTGGCGGTGGAACGCATCGACCAAGCCATTCGCAACAAAGAGAAGATATTGATTTATGGAGATTACGATGTTGATGGAACAACATCAGTAGCTTGTTTATACAGTTTTTTTAAAGACCTTTATTTTTACTTAGACTATTACATTCCAAATCGGTACACCGAAGGCTATGGTATTTCTTATCAAGGAATCGATTTTGCCAAGGAGAACGGATTTAGCTTAGTGATCGCCTTGGATTGTGGCATCAAAGCCATTGAAAAGGTAAAGTATGCAAAAGAATTGGGCGTAGATTTTGTGATCTGCGACCACCACCGTCCAGGAGATGAGATCCCACCAGCCGTAGCTGTGCTCGATCCTAAAAGATCGGATTGCCCTTACCCCTATAAGGAGTTAAGTGGCTGTGGCATTGGTTTTAAGCTGGTACAGGCATTCGCTCAGCAGAAAGGTATTCCTTTCAAAAGAGTAGTGCGTTTACTGGATTTGGTGGCAGTGAGCATCGCTGCGGATATTGTACCTGTTACAGGAGAAAACAGAGTGTTGGCACATTTCGGACTGAAACGTTTGAATAGGGCTCCTCGACCTGGTTTCAGATCATTGATTCAGCAAAGTGTACACCACAACAAAAAGCAACAGCTCACCATTTCGGACATCGTCTTCGTTATTGCCCCGCGGATCAATGCCGCTGGTCGAATGGACGATGCTAAGAATGCGGTGAAGCTACTGGTTTCGCAAGAAGGAATGATCGCGAAGCAAAATGCGAATGTGCTTCAAGAGCAAAACTCCGCGCGTAAACAGATAGATGCGGACATCACTCAGGAGGCTTTTACTATTGTTGAGAACGATAAAGACTTTGATAATAAAAAAGCAACCGTTCTTTATCAAAAGCATTGGCATAAAGGGGTGATCGGGATTGTAGCATCCAGATTACTGGAGAAATACTATCGTCCTACCATTGTAATGACCTACTCTAATGGATTAGTAGCAGGTTCGGC
>JAHDGT010000141.1:4753-9824 GCA_020631675.1 Bacteroidota bacterium | reverse complement strand
GATGAATATGAAGGTATATGTGAACAAGTGTTTCATGTACTGGATTTTAAGTAGCTACACCAAAAAATCAGGCGAACACCTACGATTTTCACTAACTTTGCATTGCTTTTAAGCAGTTCATTAATATTCATTCAATTCAGTACTAAGACATGTCTGATCAGCAAAATAATAAGTCGGGAGATCTTTTCAGTAATTTGATCAATACGATCGGGAAAGAAGTTGGCAATGTAGGCAATATGGCCAAGAGCCTGTTGAATAAAGAACAACTGGGCACGCAAGCACCTGCCATTAATATTGTTGAGAATGGACAAGGTTTCGAAGTACGTGTAGCCGCTCCTGGTATGGCAAAAGAAATGTTCAAAGTGGGCTTGGAAGAAGGTTCTCTTTACATCTCCTCTGAAGGGCTGCCTGAAAAGAAGGAAAACTACCTTGTAAAAGAATTCGAATTCGGGGCTTTCAAGCGCAGCTTCACCGTTCCGGAGACTGTAGATACTACGAAGATCAACGGGAAATATGAAAATGGCATGCTATTGATCAGCTTACCTAAGAAAGCTCAATACATCAAAGAAGATAACAAACAAATTGATATTTGGTAGGCTAGCCCTCCTCCTCTGCACTGATCAAACCCGTTCTTACCGCATATAAAGTTAACTCACTCACACTGGTTATGCCTAGTTTCTTGAGGATATTCTTTCTGTGTGTTGAAACCGTATACGGACTTAAAAAGAGTTGCTCGGCAATGGCTTTTGTGGAATAACCTTGTGAGACCAGTTTCACCACTTCAATTTCTCTTTTAGTAAGACTACTGGGCGCACAACTCGCTTCATCATCTATGGTGGGTTCTTCTAGTCCGTGGATGTGTTTGTGTAAGATCATGTCTATGATCTTGTGGCAGAAAAACTTCTCTCCTTTTGCTAATGCTTTTACTGCTGTTCTGATCTCATCTTCATCACATTGCTTGGTTAAGAAGCCATTGATTCCGGACTCGATCACCTGATAGATTCTATCAGATTGTTCATCAGAGGAAATGATCAGTAGTTGAGCTTCATTTGATTTTTCTTTGATCGCTTTTAAATGATCAGGGGTGAAGTCCTTAACCTGAGCATGATCTAAAATGATCACATTCGTTTGTTGTGCTTGGCTATCTAACACTTCTAATAACTCAGGCATACTCTCCACTTCTGCCGTTACTTGCCAATTTTCTTGTTTACTCAGCAAATGCTTTAAGCCTAATCGGATCAGATACTGAGAATCCGCAATGATTATGTTAATGGCTTTTGACAAAAGAGTATGGTTATTTAGACTTCTTCTAAATAATGCAAATTAAAGCATTCCTGTATTGCCTTGCAAAAAAGACGCCTTTTTTAGTAGATATAATTTTGTTTTTTTGCGCGCAAGGGATAGCAGTGGTAATGAAGCCGCTGAATGCGCCCTGTTTGGCGGCGTATGAAAGCGACCTCGCGAAGCTCTTTATACGCCTGCCAAACAGCAGCAGGCAGGGGCTGAATTTTAACGGATAGCCCGGTGAACGCAGTGGAAAGCTGGCGCTTTATGGGACTCGAGACATGAGACTTAAGTAGAAAGACTTTCGTGCTGCATACCGATTATTTATCTGTTTGCTAGCGCCAGCTTTTCATTGCGGGCATGCGCCCTAATCATCTTTATTGAGACCCTTAGGTTTCAATGATTCACCACAGTGTGGACAATAGTTAAATCTGGAGGGATCATGTAATAATTGATGGGTCTCTTGGTAGCTTTGCTCTTCTTTGGGTATAACGGATTGTTCTTGTGAGTCACTTCGCTTTTTCTGCTGTTTCATTTCTTCCACCTGTTCAATGAAAGCGGAGCTGATAATACCCGTTGGCAAAGCGACCAGACCTATTCCTAATATGGAAATGACACCACTGACGATTCTTCCTAAGGGAGTGATGGGATAGACATCGCCATAGCCGATCGTGGTCAGGGTGGCCAATGCCCACCAAAGCGTAGCACCGATATTGGGAAATGCATCGGGTTGGGCGTGTCGTTCACAGTAGTACATGATGGTCGCGGAAACGAAAAGCAAAATACTGCATGCCAGCATACTGACGCCCAACTCTGCCCGCTTACTATAAAATACTCGGGAGACGGTTCCCAAAGCTTTGACATAGCGCTTAACTTTTAAGATTCGCAGTAAACGGGTCAGTCTAAGTAAACGCAAGATGCGTAGATCGACCTTGAAAAGGTAGGGCAGGTAAAAAGGGAGAATAGCCATTAAATCTATAAGTCCGGGCACGGACCGCATAAATTTAAGACGCGCTTTCGATGGGCTTAATTGCGGGTATTTGAGATCGGCTATCCAAATACGGGTGATGTATTCTATTGTAAAAAGACCTACAGCGCAAATTTCAAAGAAGTGGAATTCGTCAGAATAGATACCATTAATGTGCTCGTAAGATTCCAAAAATATTTGGACGACACTCATAATAATGATTCCAAAAATAAAACCATTAAGCAGTCGACTTTGAAAGCTACTGGCTCCTGCTTCATCTTCTAATAGAAAGTGAAGTTTATGTTTGATTTGCTGTATCAAGCCTGGCATAGGCGAGAAATGGGTGTGATCAATTCAAGCTGTATTTGGCTCTGTCTTTATTGAAAGCTTTCTTACAAGCTTTAGCGCAAAACGGGTAGACTTTCCCTTTTACTTGAACGGTATCTGTAATGGGCACATTTTTCATGCTCATGCCGCATACCACATCTTTCATAGTGGCCAATTGCGCTTTATCGATATTTAGTTCACGCTTGGGGTCGCCCATTTTTTCTCCACTACTCGTTGAAGAGCTGGAAGAACTAGAACCGCAAGCGGTTAAAAGAAAAAATATAAAAACGAAAGTGATCGAAGAGATAGATTTCAGTTTCATGCTCAGGATAAAGGTTAAATCACGAGGTAATTCACAGGCGAAGATAGCCCTTTCCTGAGAAACTGATTTGAAGATTATGGTCTTGCCTAGCCGCGTTTAACTTTAAAATGGCGTTTACTCAACCAAGCCTTCATCATTTGATCATCATTGGAGATGGGAACGATGTAGAAATTGCGAGAATGGTTCATGGCAACACTATGCTGAATGGTTTCTGCTACCACCCCTCTTTTGTTCACATAATCAGAGTGAATGAACTGAATGCCCCACTGATCATATTTAACGAAACCAACATGGTTATCCATTCCCAATAAATAGATGCCATAGCCTTGATTTCTCACAGCTTGCTCTACAGCACTTTTTTGGTAATAACGTTGAATTTTGTGTTCAGGAGCGAATGTACGGGCCATATTGATCGGCCATTGCTGCGCTAAATGGTAACGGTTCACATTTACGCCCATATGCTCTAAGGCGGTGGAAACTAAATACCCGCAAGCGATTTTCCCTTTCTTGGGTGTGGGGGTGTGCCCGTAAAAATCCCAAGGCGTACCGTACCACTCTGGCAATATCTCTTGTACGATCGATTCTAAGAAGAAGGCTTTTGCCTTTTCTATAACTGCTCGCTGCGCACTTGGTGTACCCGCTTTTTGAAATTCGCGTACCAATTTGCGACGTTCATTTTCTATATGCTTGACCGTACCGTTATAGTTGCCACTGACCTTAGCGAATGCAGGCTGTGGAGAGAGGTCCGGTCTTTCTGAAACAGATGGAGGTAAGTGAAGCGGTGCTGTTTTATTGGCTTTAGCCGCTTTTTCGGCTTTACGAGCTATACGGGCAGCAACTCTTTCATTATGCCTTTTGTATCTCTTCTTACGTTTTTCAACGGTACTGTAAGTAGGCGGCGGTAATAATTGTAGCTGACTTGGATCTGTGGTATTGTCACCATGAATAAGATATGGTGCGACAATCTCTATACTACCAATTGAATTGGCTTGCGAAGCTCCACCCGTGAAGGTAGATCCCGCTGGAATTAAAAGGAGCAGCGCTGCTATTGAACTTGAGCGTTTCATAGGGTTGTGTGATGCTAAAATGAAACTAATGGGATAGGCTTGATCTTGTTATTCGCATTCGATCACTGCAAATAGCTGGCCAATCCAGTGCTTCTTACGCTGCTTTTAGGCGTGAGGTTACAAAATGCTTGAGTTTGTAGTAATAAAGACAGCTCACAAAGGGTACATATGGCACATTTCAAAGTGAAATATGTATTGTTTGCGCCTTTGTTTTTTTGACTGTCTATTCACCATCTAATCCTAAAGACTTGAGCTTGAATCATAAGTCACTCAAAATCAAATGGCAAAGCTTAACTACTACTAGTCAAGATGGGGTTTCACAACTATACAAATTTACAAAATAGCCCGTCGAATCTTCAGTAAACGCCCTAAAATCTCGTCCATTCGTTCTAAAGGCAGCATGTTCGCTCCATCTGATAAAGCCTCTTGGGGTCGAGGATGTGTTTCCATAAATAGTCCGTCAGCCCCTAACACAACTCCTGTTTTGGCGATCGTTTCTATCATTTCAGGCATACCTCCGGTAACGCCTGCTGTCGTATTCGGGCGTTGAATGGAATGGGTGCAATCTACAACTACGGGTACTCCATGCTGCTTCATAATGGTGATGGAACGAGGGTCCATGATCAGATCATTATAGCCAAAAGTAGTTCCACGCTCCGTCAGCATCACTTGATCATTACCGCTCCGTTTCACTTTTGCCAAAGCGAATTTGATAGACTCAGCTGATAAAAACTGCCCTTTTTTTATGTTGACTATTTTTCCCGTTTCCGCTGCGGCTACAAGCAATTCTGTTTGTCTGCATAGAAAGGCGGGTATCTGCAATACATCCACATATTGAGCCGCCAATCGGGCTTCTTCCGGACTGTGTACATCTGTTAATACAGGTACTTTAAATTGCTCACGTACTTTAGCCAATAAGTTCAATGCCTTTTCATCTCCTATACCCGTAAAAGAATCTAAGCTGGTTCTATTGGCTTTTTTGTAGGAAGATTTAAAAATGTAGGGCAAACCTAAACGATCGGTCAAGGCACACATATATTCGGCCACCTTATTCAAAACCTCCTCCCCTTCTACCACACAGGGTCCGGAGATCAAAAAGAAATT
>JAHDGT010000141.1:0-4653 GCA_020631675.1 Bacteroidota bacterium | reverse complement strand
CCATTAGCGAACAAGCTTATCAGATAGATTCCATTTGCCCAATCTTGCGTATCCACTTTTTCATTGACCACACCTTCAGCAAGCGGTATCCTTCGCACAACAGCTCCTTTAGGATCAAAAATCTGAATGAAGGCATCTCCTTGCACTTCATAGTCACTACTAATTATAGTGAGTCCTTTACTTGGATTAGGAGACAATAATAAAAGTGATTCTTCTTGTATGTCTACTGGATCAAGTACGGATGTGATCACGACACAATCTCCCAAATAATTCTCTAGTGTATCCACCTTTTCAGGATCAAAAAAGCCCAAGACATAATCACCGAATTCCACATCATCAATGATCATATTACCTCTACGGTCGGTCAGGCTGGCTCCTGTGTTCAGGGTATAATCCGCCAGTTCCCATTCCTCGCCCGCATTGGCTCTGTACAGTAAGCGCAGATTATCCTCCGTACCAGAGAATAGATCATTATCCAAATGTCCGGTAGAGCTAGAAACAGATCCATCATAACGAATATCTAAGCTGGCATCGAAGCTACTTACACTGGCCCCTTCCACACTGAAGAAACGATTGGGGTGAATAAAAATGCCCTCGATCGGTTCATCGCCCCAACGATCAGGCATTGTGAAGTGGTTCACTACTCTTACCAACGCACTATCCGTTACTTCATTCACCGTAAGTTCCGTATTGGTGTGCTCGTATGTATACTCACCCGCTGCTGTAATGGTTTTAATATCAGATGTTGCTCCAGTCAGTAACTCCCCGTCTTTGTTCAACATAACGGACACCGGTAAAAAAGGTACAGTCGTAGTATGAATACTACAAGAACCATCAGCATAGATCAATTCGGTATAGGTTTCTAATTCCGGACTAACATAGGTGATCGTTAGTGGTACTTTCTCATGATAGTGATCCGCACCGTACAAACGTTGCTTAATGTAGGTGGTCGCTTCAATACCTCCTCCACCAAAGGATACTTCCATAGAATCCACAGCAAAATCGGCAAAACCCGCTTGGAAAATCCAATCATCAAAAAAGGGAGTTAAATCCTGACCGCTACATTCCGACAAATGATCTCTGAAATTCTCCGAACTCGCGTGCCTGAAAGCAAATTCACTCATATAGTCTTTCAAACAAGTAAAGAAAGCCTCATCACCCATATATATGCGTAGATTATGCGCCATCAATGCGCCTTTGCTGTAGACCGTGCTACCATAGGTGTATTCTGCAGGCACACCCGAAACAGGATAAAACGCCCCATCATTGATATGCGCGAACTGTAGTACACTTCTATGATTTTCAGCCGTGTAATCTTTGTATGCTTGCTCTCCATAGATCTGTTCTATGAACACCGCTTCACAAAAGCTGGCGAAACCCTCATTCAGCCACATATCATCCGCTGTCTCGCAGGTCACCAAATTACCGAACCAGTTGTGCGCGAACTCATGCGCCATCAAAGTCTCGTAATTCAATGCACCATTAGCCGCAAAACGTGGGTATGCGATATTGGTGGCATGCTCCATCGCACCACCATTAAAAGGAACCAGCGTAAAACCTACCCTACTCCATCTATAGGGTCCAAAAGCCGACTCAAAATTGTCGATCATATCGTACATATTCACGAAAGAGTTCTTCAAGTTGGTCGTGTCTCCCGATCGAGCCGCCAACAATACCTGATAATCCCCCAGTAGTCCTTCATGATTCGTATCTAACCATTCGTAATCCGCTACGGCAACAGAGGCTAAATAAGTAGGAATGGGTTCATCTAAATTCCATCGCCAAGTCGTTGTACCATCTCCATTCTCATCGCTGCCCTGAAAAATACCATTGCAAACCGCATTCATATCCTCATCCGTAGTAATGGCAAAGCTATAGCTGGATCGTTCTACGAAATTGTCAAAGCAAGGAAACCAAGCTCTACCAAAATTCGGAGGATCAATACCTATTCCAACCCCCAAATTGTAAGCGTATGTGGTGCTGAAAAAGTAAAAACCACCAAATGCCGCTGTACCTGGCTCGCCCCCATATAAAACATTGACTTCAGTGGTATCTCCCACGTTATATGTAGTTCCCAGTTCAATGTGGATCTTCTCTCCTACCTGCTCGTAGGTCAATCCTTCATCAGTGGCATCCAACACATTGTAAACCGATAAGTCCATCAAATCCAATGTGATCGTAGTCACCCCATCTTGCTTGGGCACAAAGCGAAGCACACAATTCCCATCCACCATCTTACTCGCCAGATCCGTGATCGTCAACTCAATATGGTAATTCAAAATATCGATCGTATCCGAACGCGTTCCCGTTTCCTCCGTCATTAAAAAAGACGCTGCTTGTTGAGCTGACATCTGCCGCTTATGCTGGCAAAAATGGGGGTGTTCGTGCCCTGTAGTCGACTGAAACCCAGCCGTTGGCACTGTAGCGGGACATATCTGCGCTTGTAACTCAGTCTGTAAAAAGGCATTGCTTCCTAAGTATATAAAAGCACAAACGAATAGCAAGTAGTAAGTGAAATTCTTCATTTTCTAATAATTGACCAATACAAAGATACATACTCCTTACTTCTTCTTTTGATGGATGATCAGGGTGCATCCACGCAATAAAAAGGGGGTCTTTTTTTCATTCAAAACCTTATTTCGAATGGCGAGATTTTATTGGTTCGGCAAAAAGACGTTGCATGCAACGTCTATACGGTTTTATCCCTTTTTACTGCGTGGTCGGGCTATCCGCTAAAATTCACCTGCCATCTGCTGCTTCGCTGGCAGGGCTAAAAATGGCTACCTCTGGGCCGCCTTTTTAGCCCGCCGCTCAGGGCGCATCTGTCAGGCTCATTACCGCTCCTATCCCTTGCACAGCAAATAGGAAAGACAATTTGTTGAATTAAAAATATCTCATTTAACAGTTTTGTTAAACAAAAATTGAAGGTCGGATTGTATTTTTAGGTACTATCATTCCCCAGTAATTATGAAAAAGCTAATTCAGTTGTACAAGTGGTTCAATGAACCCACCTTACAAGCTTCCGCCCTTGCCGATTTTGTTTTATTGATTCCGAGATTCATCTGTGGCTACTTATTAGCCAGTAGTTTCGGTGCGGATAAATTCGGCATGCCCTGGTCACCAGACCACCTCAATCTTGGCTTGTTTGAAGTAGTCTATTGGTTCCCCGGAGATGTAGCTGCCTTCGGAGGATTATTTGCTATGTTTCCTGCCTTCTTTGCTTGGATGGGAGCATTCAGCGAAGCAGTAGGCGGCCTATTCTTAGCTATTGGATTAAAGACCAGAGCTGCCGCATTCTTGATAATATGCACCATGCTGGTCGCCATTTTCTTCCAAAAATGGGGGCAAGGTGTTTGGAATATGCTCCCTGCTCTTGGCTTTTTATGGGTAGGTTTATATTCATTTGTACTAGGTTCAGGACGTTTCGGTCTGGACTATCTCATCAACCGAAAATTATCCTGACCATGCCAGCTACTAAAAATTTACACCAACAATTTATTAGCGCTATCGTACTATTTACTTTGGCTTTTCAATTCCAAGCCTGTGTTCAGCCTACTAAGAAGCAAGAAGTGAATTTCGTGCTCAATGCAAAGGCTGTTCAAGACCTCAATAGCATAGGTGTGAGAGGCGGCATTGCCCCTTTAAGCTGGAATGAAGACTTTGTACTCCAAGATGCCGACCAAGACTCCATCTTCACAGGCACTGTAACTTTCGACGTCCCTTTTGACTATGTAGAATTGAAATTCGTGAAAAACGGAGGACAATACGAACTAGATGGTCAAGACAACCGAAAAGTCTATTTTGAGCCTTCGGGAAGAACGACCATTAAAGCTGTTTTTGATAAGCCTTGAAAAAAAATGCCCTGATCTTCGGGAAAAATCCTTTGCTCATGCACTCTTATGAGTAAAGGATTTTTTTATGAAACAACTACTCCACATTTGCTGGCTATTCCTACTCACGGTCATAGTCAGCCTCAGCTGTCAGGCACAATACCTGATTCAAACTAACACCAACACCACTGTTGATCCACAACTACTGAACAAACTAACACTTGAAGTAGGTGTGGCAGAAGTAGAAGCCATAAGCATCAACTGGTCGGCACTGGACAAACACACCCAATACCTCCAATTTTTCGGACAGGTGGAAGCAGTTAAAGAAGTGCGTAGAGACACTCGATCCCTCAACAATTTTAGTTGGTTCGGTAAAAGTGAGAATAAAACCACTTCCGTCATTTTAAGTGTATTGAAACAAGATGTACAAGGCACTATAAGTTTTGGCGGACAGACCTACAGCATTCTAACTGTAAATGGCCAACATTTCATCCAACGAATAGACCATAGTCAATTTCCGAAGGCGGATTGTTTTCCAAGTACTTCACGGGAACAGCAGCAACATACCGATGCTTCAACAAACAACACATCCACACTTGATGATGTGACATCAGAAATCGGAGTCGAGCAAAACAGCAGTTGGACTGAAAAAAGCGGTAGCAACTGTAAACTCAGAGTACTCATTGGCTACAGTACTGATGCGGAAAGTGCCAGTACCAACATTCAAAACCAAGCGCAATTGGCCATTGACCAAATGAATATGGCCTTCATGAATAGCGATATTAATCAAGAAGTAGAATTGGCTTTCGTAGGACTAATTGAT
>JAHDGT010000140.1 GCA_020631675.1 Bacteroidota bacterium | reverse complement strand
AAAGCATTTGCTATTTCTGTACATTTCATGAAACATTTGGGTAAAAACTGATGTTGCGAAGGTAAATAAGAATACATATATATTGGTAAGTTATTCCATTCTGTATTTGCTTAAGCTAATCGGGATGATATGAAAATTGTAGGGGCGATCCCTTGTGGTCGCCCTCCCCCTAATCCACAACTCCCCCACAAAAAAACCTCCTCCATCAACACCGAAACACGAGCTTATCCACACTTTTAGCTATTGTTTTGTGGGTAAGGCTTTACAAATTGTGGATTTCTTTGATTTTCACCCCCAAGCAATGCAAAACGAGTTTAATTATCTTTGCGAGCCTGTTCAATAATGAACCAGCAACTGTATCCAGCGCCCTTAGATATCAAACGATAGAACTTTGCGTTTAAAATCTCTAGAAATAAAAGGCTTTAAGAGCTTCGCTGACCGTACGCTTATTCACTTTAACGACAACCTCACGGGTATCGTAGGCCCGAATGGTTGCGGTAAGAGCAATACCGTAGATGCGATCAGATGGGTATTGGGGGAGCAAAAGAGCAAAGCCCTCCGTTTAGAGAAGATGGATAACATCATCTTTAACGGAAGTAAAAAGCGTAAATCTTCCGGACGTGCTGAAGTGGCACTGACCTTTGAGAATACCAAAAATCTACTCCCCACAGAATTCACAACGGTAACAGTCAGCAGGATCATCTATAGAACTGGTGAGAGTGAATACCGCTTGAACAATGTGAAGTGCCGCTTGAAGGACATCAAGAACTTGTTCATGGATACGGGTATCAGTAGTGATTCC
Organism: Bacteroidota bacterium; assembly: GCA_020631675.1. Classification (GTDB taxonomy): domain Bacteria; phylum Bacteroidota; class Bacteroidia; order Chitinophagales; family UBA2359; genus JAHDGT01. The sequence continues at coordinate 9,029 of JAHDGT010000140.1, read as the reverse complement.
TATGCGATCATTGAATTGAAAATGATCGAAGAGATCCTGAGCGATAAAGAAAACTCAAGAAGAAAGCTATTCGAACAAGCTGCGGGTATTTCAAAATATAAGGTCAGAAAAAAACAAACGCACAATAAACTTAGTGCTACCCAGCAAGACCTGGAACGGGTAGAGGATCTGCTATTCGAAATTGAGAAAAACCTTAAAACATTAGAACGTCAAGCTAAACGAACGAAGCGGTATTATGAGCTTAAAGACGAATACAAACGCCTAAGTATTGAGCTTGCTTTACACGACCTTAGCGAGCATAAAGCTGCTTACGCCCGATTAGAAGCACAGCAGCAGGCAGAAGAAGACAAACGAATGGGCGTAGATACTGCCCTATCCCAGTTCGAAGCCGACTTAGAAGCTCGTAAGAAAGAAGTGCTGATGCGAGAAACGCGCTTGGCTGAAATTCAAAAAGACTTAAATACCCATGTAGCAGCATTGAGTGCTGAAGAGAACAAACGTAACCTTCTGAATCAAAACTTAAAGTTTTTAAGAGAGAAACGACAAGGACTAACAGAACAGATCCAAAGAGCACGTAGAACACTTGCCAACTTAAGTACTGAGATCGACGAGGCTCGCTTTCAAACAGATGAGGAAAAAGCAAAACTGAATCAGATAAAGTCTACACTTGTTGATTTAGAAGCCAGTGCCAAAGAAGCACGTGCTAAATATGATGAAGGCATCAAAGACCTGAATTACAGAAGAAGGATCTTCAGTGATGCGGAAAGACAAGTCTTCAACTTAGAAAAGCAGTCGGCAGTAAAAAAATCGCAAAAAGAGACTTTTGAAAGAGAGGTCAGCGACAATCGCATGAAGTTCCAATCTCGTCAATCGGAATTGGATGAACTAAGCGCGAATCTGTCTAAAGTCGCCGCCGAACATACGGCTGCTCAAGCTCGCTTCGATAAGCAACTATTAGAAGAAGAGACCCTTCAAAATAAATTGGCGGATAGCGAAAAAGAGCTGGAAGAAGCCCGCATCAAACAAGCCGACATTAATAGAGAATTAGACGCATTAAGGAACGAGCACAAACTGACCAAAAGCCTTGTGGATAGCCTAGAAGGTTTCCCGGATTCCATCGTCTATTTAAAGAAAAATGAACAGGCTTGGAACAACAGCAAAGCCCCTCTCCTATTAGATCTGATCAATTGTGAGGAAGCCTATAAGGTGACCATTGAAAACTACCTCAAACCACATTTGAATAACTATGTGGTCAAGGATGTACAAGAAGCAATTGCTGCGGTTCAGCTCTTAGACGAAAAAAACAAAGGAAAAGCGGATTTCCTCATTTTAAGCGACTTGAAAGACAATGCTAAGTCTGCTACTAATGAGACTTTTGATGATGCTATTCCCGCAATAGATGTTGTTAAAACTAAAGCTGCGTATAAGCCTCTCGTCAATGCTTTATTGGATGGGGTCTACATTCTGAAAGAAGGAAATCTTCCAAGCGACGCTTCATTGAAGAAAGGGGGCATCTTCCTTTCTCCTGATGGTAAGATCAGTCGTAGCCCTTCTAAGCTAAGTGGAGGATCCGTGGGCGCGTATGAAGGAAAAAGAATCGGACAAAGACAGCATTTAGAAAAACTGTCTGAGCAAATCGAAGGATTAGAGCAACAAGTAGTCGAGATCAACCAAGGCTTCAAGCGCAGCAGAGATGCCATGAACCAGTTGAAAAACGACATCCACGGCAAGAAAAAACTCATCGAGCCCGAAAGAGGTGAATAAACTCGGACAAAGAGTCACGCAATTCGAAGTGCGCATTGAAAACCTAAAGCGAGTCATTGACGAAAGTGAGGTAAAAGGAAATGACCTAACTGATGCGATCAAACGATTGGGCGAAGAGCTGGTAGAAATCAGCGATTCGCTTCAAAAGGCTCATAATGCGAAAACGGCGCAGCACGAGGTCATTCAAAAATTAGAAGAAGCCTTCCAGAAGGTGACCGAAGAAAGAAACACGGCTGTCCAGGCTTTCAACCAAGAGAATATTGAATTCCACAAACAGCAAAACCGAGTCGATTCCATCGCCCAGAATCTGAAGTTCAAAGAAGAGCGTTGGAATGGCACGACCAAGAAACTCGGATTCGACGAAAAATCCTTAGAAGAAACCAGTAACGAACTTGGGTTGAAGGAACAAGAACTGAGCTTAACAGGTAGCGACCTTAAGGATCAGTACGATAAAAAACAACAATTAGAAGGTCATGTCCGATCCGCGGAGGATCTTTACTACAAAGCAAGAGCCGAAGTAGATAAGATCGACAAACAAATCAGAGAACGTGGAAAATCAAAAGAGCAAGTAGACCAACTATTACAATCGATCAAAGACAGCTTTAATAAGCTACAGATGCAGCTCTTAGGAATGAAAGAGCGACTAATGATCGAATTCAAAGTGGAGCTGGACGACCTACTTAAACAAGACCCTAGTGAAGAGTTCGAACATGATCAACTAAGAGAATCTGTTGTTAAAACAAAAGGACGTATCGAGAAATACGGACAGATCAACCCCTTGGCCCTTGAAGCCTTTGAGGAAATGAAAGAACGCTTCGAATTCATTTCTAAGCAGCGTCAGGACTTAGTTGATGCCAGACAGACCCTGCTAGACACCATGGCTGAGATCGAAGAAACGGCTACGACTCGTTTCATGGATGCTTTTGATCAAGTTAGAGCCAACTTTAAAGAAGTTTTCCAATCTTTATTCCACAAAGGGGATAAATGTGATCTGACCTTGGTTGACCCAAGTGACCCACTGGATAGTGCGATTGATATTCTGGCGAAACCTAAGGGTAAACGACCACAATCCATCAACCAGTTATCAGGTGGAGAGAAGTCGCTGACGGCATTGGCCTTATTGTTCTCCCTTTACCTCCTCAAACCCGCACCATTCTGTATCTTAGATGAGGTCGACGCACCATTGGATGATTTGAATGTCGGGAAATTCACCAATATCATTCGTGATTTCTCCGATCGTTCTCAGTTCATCATCGTTACCCACAACAAGAGCACCATGGCCTCTGTGGACACCATTTATGGGGTGACCATGCAAGACAATATCTCACAGGTTTTACCTGTTAGCTTCTCTGATCTTGAAGCGCAGATGAATTAATTTATCTGAGAGGCAGTTTAAGGATTTACGGATAACACGGATTTTTATTACGCAATGAATCCAAATATAGAGCACATATCCCAGTCAATAATTGAGCGATTTGAGCGCATTGCTAAAAACGACTTTAAATCCATCACCCCCTTAACCCCTGAAGGCTCTGCCCGACTGTATTTCCGTATTAAAGATGTGACTGACAATAGCTTTATTGGCACTTATGATGCGAATGAAGCACAGCGCAACACTTTCTTCTATTTAAGCGAGCATTTTCATAAAAAAGAATTAGCCGTACCTCATCTCTTATACTACAATGCTGACGAACCTTATTACATCCAAGAGGATAAAGGAGAAACGGCTTTACTTACTTTTCTGCTAAAAGAGAGAAAAGAAAACCTAACCTCTGATACAGACCTACCCCCATTTTCTAAAGCACTCTACAAAAAAGCACTGCAGCAGTTGGCGCACTTTCAAGTACAAGCGGCCAAAGAACTGGATTTCTCTCGCTCTTATCCCAGAGCAGCTTTTGATAAACGAGCCATTCTTTGGGACCTACAATACTTCAAGTATTATTTCGCCAAACCTTTGGGCATCTCCTATAGTGAAGAAGCCTTAGAAAATGACTTTGAAGCATTAGCTGATTTTCTATTGGACCTCATTCACCAATTGCCCATTCCTTTTTTCATGTATCGCGACTTTCAAGCTCGCAATATTCTTTTAGATAAAGCAGAAGAACCAAGTAAAACTCAGCTCACATTCATTGACTACCAAGGTGGCAGACAGGGCACGCCTTTTTATGATGCGGTATCGCTGCTTTTTCAAGCCAAAGCGCGCTTAACAGAAGAGAATCGAACAGAGCTACTGGTGTACTACAACGAAGTATTAAGTGAAGCAGCAAACGTACACATCAAATACCCCTACAAACACATCTGGGCTTGTCTGTTGATCCGCTTTTGCCAAGTTTTAGGGGCGTATGGCTTCAGAGGCTTGTTTGAAAGAAAGAAACACTTTATTGAAAGCATCCCTCCTGCCATGGATAATGTAGCATGGTGGTTAGACTACAATATTTTGCCTTTGGAATTGCCGGAATTGAAATCTGTATTAGGACAAATAGTTAAATATGATTTAGAGCTTTTTAGGAGTTTATTATCTGACCAAAAAGACTTATTTAATCAGATCAAATAGTACTTTGTTAAAGTATTTTCTATCTATATGCTACCTTAGGTTGAGAAAAGTTGTAAAAAATATCTCTGTAAGAGAATAAATGATGTTCTCAACTTGTCTAATGAATTAGAGGTGCTTTAAAGTTTCTTGATGCTGGCGAAAAATCAGGATTTTTAGTGCTGTTGAAGCGTTTTTTGAGCGGCATAGCAGCGCTACGGCGGGAGAAAAAGGCGAAAACAGCGCTGAAAAGACGAATTTGCAGCCCATTGAAGAAACTTTAAACTACCTCTTAGTAACCCAATAACCAAAAAAACCTCCAAATGAAAAATCTGAGTACTTTCTTTTTATTGTTCTTCTGCTTTATGATCGCTATGACTACCGCCTGTAATGATGAAGAGTGTATAACTACAGTCTGGTATCAAGATGCCGATCAAGACGGACTTGGTGATTCAAATGTGAGTCAAGAATCCTGTGAACAACCTGATGGCTTTGTTTCCAACAATACAGATGAGGACGATAGTGTGGCTGATGTCCCTAGCCTACATGCTGCTTTTGAAGCCTTTGACCAAGAAAGCTTCAACATCTACTTGGATGGCAGTGATGTCGTCATAGAAACTGACGGTCTACCTAATCACAACTCGCCTTATTGGTCAGATGGACACCCCTTGGATATTGAACCAACGGTTACCTCATATGCTTCTATGGCTCCAGGCTTCATCGATGATTTCAATGGATCTTACACATTAACAGTGCCCACTGTGCCTAGCTTGGCTTCCAATTCAACGGCCACTGGTCTTGGCCCTATTGGTTTTGCCATAAGTGGGTCTATGATTTACAACGATGAAGAAGGACCTGGCATCCCAATTGATAACGCTTTGCCATCTTTAGATTTCACTGCGGGGCATACGGGTCCACAAAGCTATCACTACCACCTTGAGCCCCACGCTTGGTCTACAGATGACGATAAGCTCATTGGTATCATATCAGATGGCTTTTTCATATATGGTCGCAAATGTCATTCTACTGGCAACTATCCAACGGATTTAGATGCTTCTGGAGGACATATCTCCACAACACAGCACAATACTGATGGAGAATATCACTATCATATTCAAAATGAAGCCTACGCTGGGCAATACTATATCATTTTCCCTGGAGACTATCAAGGTACACCTAATGCGATTCAGTGATGCGGTCTGTTATCAATTCACTTTTTTATTGATAATTTTTTTCTTTATCAATAGTTGCGCAAGCCCTAATTCTGTAGAAACTGAAAAAAGTGACTCTCTTACAAATGATCGCTCAACTTACTCAGCTATCAAAGTATCAGAGGATCAACTTGTGTCCAAAGCAGAATTAGGGCTTGTCTATTATTTGAATGCTCCTTTTAATGGTGTTGCCTACAAGCAGTATGAGCATGGGGGCATAGCTCATACTATTACTTACCTAAACGGCAAAAAACACGGGACATTTAAAAAATGGTTCCCAAATGATACTTTGAGTTTTGTAGCCTTTTATCAAAATGGGAAAAGAGAAGGTATCTCGAAAAGTTGGTGGAGCGATGGCCAGATCCGTTCCAAACAAAACTATGAAAATGGCAAGCTAAATGGAACCCAGTGGTACTGGTATAGAAGCGGAGCACTTTTCAAAAAACTACATTTAGTAGATGGAATGGAAGTGGGCATGCAACAAGCCTGGCGAGAAAACGGAAAAATATATAATAACTATGAAGCAAAAAACGGTCGCATATTCGGACTTAAACGCTCAAAACTTTGCTATGAATTGTCAGAAGAGGAAATACAATATGCTGATTGATAAGGTGTTCTTTCTCATGCTACTACTTTTACTCACTTGTTGTAAGGAAGTAAGTTCTGAACAACATCAAAAAAACAGCAGAGTTGAACACCTTCCTTATTATAAGAGTGCGGAATTCACACCTAATTGGTTGGAGTCAAATTCCGAAGACTTAATGACATTTCATCAAATCTCAGCATTCCAACTCATCAATCAGTTTGGAGAAAATATTACAGAAAAAACCTTTGAGAATAAAATTTATGTCACAGACTTCTTCTTTACAACTTGTCCAGGGATTTGCCCACAAATGACAGAAAACATGAAATTAGTTCAAGATGAATTTTTAAATGATGATGATGTGTTACTCCTTTCTCATTCCGTAACACCTGAAACGGATACACCTGCCATACTTAATGCTTATGCAAAGGCGAAAGGTGTAAAACCCAATAAATGGCACTTGGTAACTGGTGACAGACAGCTTATCTACAAACTTGGTAGAAAAGACTACTTTGTTGAAGAGAATATGGGTACAAAAAAAGGCCCTGATGATTTTTTACATACTGAAAACTTTGTCTTGGTCGATAAAAATCGTCATATTAGAGGTATCTATAACGGACTAAATAAAACAGCGATACATCAGTTGATAGCAGACATCAAAACCTTAAAAAAACAAGCTACAAGCTAATTTTTGTTTAGAATCAACGTATTGATATTGCTCTCATCCACTTATTGTCTTTCAAACATGCAACACATCAAGTTCCCGGTCCAATTCCAATTCAAGATCTTTACTTTCTCCAATGACTTCACGGCCAAAGATGCCGATGGAGATACCATTGCCTACGTCAAACAAAAGCTCTTCAAGCTCAAAGAAGACATCTCCATTTATACCGACGATACTCAATCGGAAGTAGTCTATAAAATCAAAGCGGATCGATGGTTAGATTTCTCCGCTGCTTACTCCTTTTTTGACAATCAAGGTATTGAATTCGGTAAAGTGGTACGTAAAGGCTGGCGTTCCATCTGGAAAGCGGAATACCAGATCATCGATGAAAACGAAAAGCACCAATACACCATCAATGAAGATAATGCCTGGACAAAGGTCTTTGACTCCTTATTAGGTGAAATACCGATCCTTGGTATGTTAACCGGCTACTTTTTCAACCCTTCTTATACCGTCAGAAATGTGAGCGGTAAAGAAGTGGTGCAAATTAAAAAACAAGCCTCTTTCTTCGGCAGAGACTTTGAACTTACCCAAGTTGGCGATCTGGATGCGGATGACGACGATCGGGTATTACTGGGTTTAATGATGATGTTGTTACTAGAAAGATCTAGAGGATAGGTGGGTTAGTAAGTTCTTTGGCGTATTTGATCTTCTGCTATTACTGTAAAGTAACCTGTAAATTTCATATCCTCTTTATTCATTAGTTTAAGTAAAATTTCTGCGGGTTGCTTAGGACTGTAGGAGGATAATCTATAATAGACAACACCAATTGGTCGCATACCCTTTTTAAAAACCAATTCTCCAAAATCGCTATCAAATGTAAGTATGACCCTATCTTCTTTGATGGCGATTTCTAAAACCTCCGCATCTTCTATACCAGATCGAATTTCTGAAATATGCTTTATATCAATACCTGTCTTTAAAAGCAGCTTAAAGCTGCTAAAAGCATAGTTTTCATCGGCTAAAAACTTCACAGAGGACATTAAGCTCTTTTCTCTATAGGTGAATGAAAAATATTATCAGACAAACATTCTTTCACAAATGCAAAAACAGCGGTCAAGCCTTCTGTTGTCAAGCTAGGATAGTTTTCGAGCACATCCCTATCATTCCAACCATCGGCAAATCGTCCGATTAAAAACTCAACCGAAAGTCTTGTCCCTTTTACATATGGCTTACCATTCAGCACCTTAGTGTCAGTTACTATGTAATGTTTCCAGTGTTTCATAGATTTTTATCTTTACACCCGTTCAATCAACTACTCCATAAACAAAAATATACCTAAATATAGTTCATGTCCAATTCATTAACTATTCAAGTACGCTCCTTTTCCTACAAAAACGGCTTCCCTGAGGATGACTCTGGTCATGGTGGAGGTTTTGTATTTGATTGTAGGGCCTTGAACAATCCCGGGCGTTATGAACCTTATAAAAAGCAAACAGGCTTGGATCAAGAAGTCATCGATTTCTTAGAAGCCAAATCCCGGATTCAAGACTTTCTGTCTGATGTGATCCGTTTGGTCACCCCAAGTGTGAAGCGATACCAAGAGCGAGGGTTTTCGCATCTGTCCATCCAATTCGGCTGTACGGGTGGGCGACATCGTTCGGTCTATTGTGCCGAAAATCTCAGTAAATACCTATCTTCAACTATGGGTGTTCAAGTAGAATTGCAGCACTTGGAAAAAGAGAATTGGTAGTCTTTTATTCAGGGCGTGCCCCCTCCGCAAGCTCCGGGGTCGGGCTATCCGTTCTTATTAAGCGCACTGCCTGTCGGTTCGTTGCTGCCCATTGTGGTGGCTACCTCTGGGCCGCCCCCACAATAGGCGCACTCACTCGCCATTCAGCACCCTTAATACCACTACTATCCCTCACGCAAAGAGTCGCAATAAAGTATTTAATGTACCTGAATAATGAAAGCACATTACATTTTCTGGAGCATCCTATTCTTATTCATTTTCGCAATGAGTATAGCCTTGTGGTTCGTCTATTTGAACGATGCCAGAATTGCTTTCGCAGGCTTCCCTAATTGGATCTACTCTTTCGTGGCTTTACACCTTTTCTTCTTAGTCATGCTGGTCTTCGCCACTCAAAATATGAAGAACAAGCAAAGAGAGAAGAGGTGATCCTATTACTGATCACCCTTCGGCAAAAAGGCGCAGGCAAGCAGCGCCGCTACTTACTCTGTTGTAAATGGTATATAAAAGCCCCAAAGGGACGGCAC
>JAHDGT010000139.1 GCA_020631675.1 Bacteroidota bacterium | reverse complement strand
ATGACTATGTCAACGCTTCGATAAATATTGACCCTATAGGGCCATTATGCGCTTCTGATGGTTCTGTAGCTTTAAATGCGGATCCTGTTTCTTTAGTAGGAGGTTTTACTTTTAATGGTACAGGAAGTAGTATTGCTGGTGACGCTATAACAAACTTTGAAATCAATATAAATGAGAATGCGCTTATTACAGATGTACTGAATGTAAGTGTTGACATCGATTTAACGCATCCACAGGCTGACGATTTGACTTTCACACTTATTGACCCTTGTGGAAATAGCTATACGCTTTTTGAACAAATTAATGGTAATGATAATTATGATGGTGTTTACTCTTTTTCCATGTCAGCATCAAGCGTATTGCTGGATAATGATTTATTAGGAACTAATAGTATTGTACCTGATGGGACTTTTCTTCCGCAAGATGGTTTCACACCTTTTGTAGGATGTAATATTGCTGGAACATGGGTGCTTAGTGTAGAGGACTTTACAAACTTAAATTCCGGAACGTTGAATAATTGGACTTTAAATATTAATGAGAGTACCCAAGCGGTGTTTTCTGGTTTCGGCGTAACTGACCTTGGTAATGGTACAGGTGTATTTGATCCTACAATTACAGGAACGGGCGACCATTATGTCTATTACTCTTATGGTGAAGCTCCTTGTCTGCAAGTGGATTCTATTTTGGTTGAGGTAAAAGCAATTGTTGCGCAGATCAGTGGTGGTGAAACGACTTGCGGTACTTTAAGTACAGATATAACAGTTGACTTTGATGCGGATGCGGATGCACCCTATACCTTCACTTATGCGATTGATGGAGTTGATCAAACTCCTATAACCACCTCTGATAACCCATATATACTCAGCCCTTCTGGTCCTGGTTTATATACTTTATCAGATTTTCAAGACGTAGATTGCGTCGGAAGTGGGGGAGGAGAAGCGGAATTCATTATCACTACTTCCAGTTTTACAGCCTATGCAGGGCCAGATATAACCATCTGCGAAGGGATGAGTATCGACCTCTCTGCTACACCTACAAATTTAGCGGGCTATACCTACGATTGGGATTTTGTTACGGGAACTGATGATAATAGAATTCAAACCGTTTCCCCAACTACAACTACAACTTATAGCGTAACGATCACTGAAGATGCTTCGGGCTGTGTGGAAACTGATGAAGTGACCATTATAGTAAATCCGCAAGATGTGCCTGCGATCATTTGTCCTGCGAATATCAGTCAGTCAAATGATACAGGTGTTTGTGAGGCTACTGTTACTTTGCCTGCTACTAGTGTTGATCCTTTAACATGCCCAGCGGCTACACTCAGTGGTGCCGACTACGATTTTGAATTTGTAGGCGAGTTAGGTGGTAGTTATTATTATGTCTCAACAAGCCCAGTGAACAACACAGGAACTGGTTCTGCTGCTGAAACTGCTGACTTCAATACGATGGAGGCTAATGCCATAGAAGTTGGTGGACATATTGCTACTGTTGATGATGCCGCTGAAAATGCATTTATCCAATGGGTGGGTACTACCATTGGGACGAATGGAGAAAATCTGACTATTGGTTTCAATGATCTAGCTGGCACAGGCTTCGAATGGGTTGATGGTGGAACATCTACCTATACAAATTGGGATTTTGGAGAACCGAATAATTCAACGGAAAATTTTGTGGAAGTATATCATTTAACTGGTTTGTGGAATGATGTGAACCTTACGAATAATCCACTGCATTTTATCATAGAATTGCCCGCTTTGCCACAGCCAACATTAAATTGTGATGCTACCAGTGGAGACACTTTCCCGCTTGGAACGACTACGGTCACTTGTGAGGCGACATATCCGGATGGTGCGGTGTTAGACTGTACTTATGAAGTTGAAATTGTTGACGCGGAAGCACCTGATGCACAATGTATAGCCAATTATACGATCACTTTTGACGATATCAACCTAGGCAATGTAACGATCAGTGCTGCTGATTTGGATGATGGGTCTACGGATAACTGTAACATCGCAAGCATGAGCCTTAGTCAAACGGATTTTAGTTGTAGCGACATTGCTTCTAGCCCGATTGATGTTACCCTAACGGTTACAGATGACGCTGGTCTGAGTACAGATTGTATAGTGGCAATTACAGTTGAAGAGGCTTTGACACCTAATGCAGGTACCCCCTCAAACGCTAGTATATGTAGTAATGATGCTTCGGCTATAGTTGATTTAGCAGCTTTGTTGGCTGCCGCTGATTCTGGTGGTATTTGGTCTGACGATGATGGGACAGGCTTGGATATATCCGATCCCACAGCTGTCGATTTTAGTACACTGGGATCTACAGGAACATTTGATTTTACCTATACGGTCAATAGTTCATCTACTTGTAATTCAGCCACATCTACAGTAAGTATAGAATTGTTAGATGCTGCGGATGCTAGCTTTAATATTGCAAATTTTTGTGCTACTGATGATTCTTCTCCTGCAGTTTCAGCAACCAGTGGAGGAACATACAGTTTTGCGACCACACCTACTGATGGAGCAACAATAGATCCTATTAGTGGTGTGATCTCTAACGCTACTGATGGTGGCTTTTACAATGTTAGTTATTCCTTGCCTGCTACATCTACGACTTGTGCTAGTTCTACCACCGAAAATGTAAGTGCCCTTTCAACACAAGATGCTGGTTTTATAATTACCGACTTCTGCATGGCGGATGGAGCGGATATACCGAGTGCTACAGTTACTGGAGGTGTTTATGCCTTTAATCCAGCTGTTTCAGATGGAGCAACTATTGATGCTGCAACTGGTGAAATCATGGATGCAACACCTGGTACGAGTTATTTTGTAGAGTATTCCTTGCCCACTACAAGTACTGCCTGTGCAAATAGTAGTATTGAGGAAGTAATGGCACTAAATGCGGACGACGCTAGCTTCAGTATTGATGATTTCTGCGCAGCGGACGGCTCTTTAGCCGCAGCGGTTACAAGTAGCGGTGGTACGTTCTCATTCAATACTTCTCCTTCAGATGGAGCAACCATTGATGCGATTACTGGCGAAATAGCAAACGCTACAGAAGGTAATAGTTATGAGGTATCCTATGATATTCCTGCTTCTTCAACCAACTGTGCAGCTAATGAAACCATTACGGTTAATGCACTCTCTTTACTAGATGCCAGCTTTACCATTGATGACTTTTGTGCGGATGCAGGTTCATTAGCTGCGTCTCCAAGCATTTTGGGAGGAACGTTCTCATTTGATCCAGATCCAGCAGATGGCTCAAGTATCGACCCCTTCTCTGGTCAGATCAGCAATGGGGTCGCTGGCACTTCCTATAGTGTAAACTATGCGTTAAGTGGTGGTGCGACCGCCTGTGCGAATGATGAAACGATTTCGGTTCAAGCACTTGATGTTCCTGTCGCTACGGCCACCTCAGCTGAGCTTTGTGCGGATGCTGTAACTGGAGATGCGAGTTTCGATCTTAGTGACTTGGAATCAACCATCAATGGTGGTAGTGCTACTTTAGTGGTGAGCTGGTACAGTGATATGACTTTAACTACTCCTGTTAGCTCCCCATATGTACTTAATGAAAGTGCAAGTCCGACAAGTCTTTATGCTGTCGTTTCCACAAGTGGACCTAATGCTTGTACATCCGACCCAGCAGAGGTCAGCTTAACGGCTTTCACGCCAGTAACAGCTGGGACGGTGGATGGACCAATTACAGTTTGTGCGGAAGGGGGAACAGTAGTAAATCTATTCGATTTATTATCGGATGAAGATGGTACAGGTACTTGGAGTGAAATCTCTACAACCCCCTCCACTGGTACTGCTTTTAGTGCGGTAGGGGCTACTTTTGATCCTACAGCCCAAGCAGCGGGTGTTTATGAATTCCTATACGATATTACACCTGCTGATCCAATATCTACTTGTCCTTCGGATCAGGCTATTGTAAGTATTACTGTTGAAGCTGCTCCATTTGCCTCTATCATTCCTGCGGCATTGGTCTGTAACTTAGCGGTAGGACCTGATGGTTCTACTTTAAACTTAAATGCATTGGTTGTTGATTCCAGTATCGCAGGATCATGGGTTGATGCGGATGGAACAGGAGTCAGTTTAGCGAATACGGCAGCGGTGGATTTTGATGGAGTAACACCTGCGACCTATATTTTCACTTATGTGGTCAGCAATGGTGCTGGAGCAAGTTGTACAGACGCCACTTATGATCTGGCGGTTACCGTTCAAGATTGCGCTTGCCCGGATGTATCTACCAATCCCGCACCTCCTTTGTGCGCGATCGGTGCTTCGACTTTGGATTTAAGTACTTTATTGAATCCTAGTACTGAGCCTGGCTTTTGGTCATTATCCGAAACACCAGGAGGTTCTAGCCCAGCCAGTATAGTTGGTGGAACAACATTTGATGCGACGGTCGCGGATCCGGGTAGTTATATCCTTACCTATACTTTGAACGCTGCACCTTTAGATGGCTGTCCGGATTCTTCTGTACAAGAGATCATTGTCTACCAACAACAAGGTGCTGGGGATGATGGCGGAATCTCTATTTGTTCTAGTGATGCTGCGCCCGTGAATTTGAATGATCTGCTTTCTGACGCGGATGCGGGCGGTATTTGGTCTGTATCTGCTGTAAGTCCGAATGCGCCTGGTGGTGCATTTGATGCCATTGGCGGCGTTTTATTTGGTCTGGGTTTAGCGAATGGGGACTATATCTTCGATTATACCATAGCTGGTACGCCACCTTGTATTGATGATGCAGCCTCTTTTACACTCAGTATTCAAACTGCGGACGCGGATGCCGGATCAGCTACTGAACTGACTTGCTCTGCAACCGAAACAACATTGATCGGATCATCAACTACTGCTGGTGCAATTTTCCAGTGGACTACCGCTGATGGTAGCATCGTCTCTGGTGCGGATACCGCCACGCCTATCATTAATGCTGCGGGTACTTACACCTTAACCGTCAGTACAGCTGATGGCAGTTGCACGGCTACTGATGAAGTGACCATCACCCAAAATGCGGACATCCCCATTGTTTCGATTTTCCCTGCTGCTGATATAGATTGTACGGATACAGAAGTGCAGATCATTGCAGATGTGGTTTCTCCTTCTTCGGATCTGACTTATGAGTGGACTTTCACAGCTGGCGGTAATATTACTACTGGTGCGAATACCGCTACACCAATTGCTGATGCTGGCGGTACTTATACATTGGTCGTTACGGACAATAGTTCTGCCTGTAGTTCTGCTCCTGTTAGTGTGACCATAGGAGAAAGCGTAGACTTGCCTAATGTGGATGCGGGTGCGGACGGACTATTGGATTGTGCGAATACCAGCATTAGTTTGAATGCTATTGCCGACTCTGGTGCGGATTATACGATTGAATGGACAAGCACCGATGGCAATATCGTTTTAGATGGAAATGAAAACAGCTTAACTCCAACAGTTGATGCAGCTGGTTCTTATCTACTCACAGTAACGAATCTGTTGAATAACTGTGTGAATTCAGCCGCAGTTATAGTAACGGATGTCAGCAATACCCCAGTTGTAGAAGCTGGTACAGGTGGGCAGATCACCTGTACGACTACAGAATTGACTTTAGATGGTGCTGGTACAGCCACAGGTACAGACTATGAATATCTATGGACAGGTCCTGGTATTGTTTCTGGAGAAACCACGCTTACGCCTACCGTAGATGCACCCGGTATGTACACACTTACCATAACCGATCTCAGCACTTCATGTACTTCTTTTGATGAGGTGGAGGTAACACAAGATGGTTCTTTACCTGTGGTTGAAGCGGGTGAGGATGCGGCCATAACTTGTGACGCACCTACGATCACCTTAACAGGTTCTTCTAATGTAACTGGCGACTTAACTATTGAATGGACAACTGCTGATGGTAATATCTTAACACCAACAGATGCTTATACTATTGATGTGGATGCAGCAGGTACTTATACGCTTAATGTTCTTAATAATACCACTGGTTGTGAAAGCAGTGATGTTGTATCTGTATCTGGCGGAACAGCTATTCCTACGGCTGATTATGTTACAGCATATGAATTAAGCTGCTTGGATGATGAACTGTTTTTACTTGTGAGTTATGATGGTTCTAATGCCGATTTATCTTTAGAATGGTCAACAGTTGATGGCGTAATTGATGCCATTCCGACCATCTATTCCGCAAGAGTTGAAGTCGTTGGTACATATACCTTCACTTTAACAAATACGGCAAATGGCTGTGTCCTAACAGATGATATCATCGTCTCTTTCGCGGATTATTTGCCTACTGTGGATGTTGGAGAACCACAAGTATTGAACTGCGATCAAACCACAGTGGATTTAACCGCGATAGCCAGCGCGGGTGCGGATGATGCCATTGGTGATCTGACCTATAACTGGACAACAACGGATGGAAACATCACCTCTGATGCCAACTTGCCAACTATTACTGTTGATCAAGCAGCTATGTACTACATCAGTGTAGAAGGGCCTACAGCTCCAAATTCTACTTGTATTGCCGTTGATTCTGTTTTGGTCAGTTCGAATCTAACAACCCCTGATGCGAATGCTGGTCTAGATGATATGCTTACTTGTGCAACAACAGAACTGCTTTTAAACGGATCAAGTACAGCTACGGATATTAGTGTAGCATGGACTACTGCTGATGGAAACATAGTATCAGATGGAAATACTTTAACTCCTACGATCAACGCTCCTGGTACTTATGTGATCACCATTACTGATAATGTTTCCCTTTGCACGAATACAGATGAAGTATTGATCAATTCTGATGGTTCCTTGCCAGAGGTGAATGCAGGCGAAGATGTCACCCTGGATTGTGGGGCTGCCACCTTGGAATTGTCTGGCTCTAGTACAACAACAGGAACACTGACCTATGAATGGACAACAGCGGATGGAACCATTGACTCGGATCCTTTAAGTGCGAATGTCACGGTTAGTGCTGCGGGTACATATACGCTAACGATCACCAATGAAGACACTGGCTGTACCAATAGTGATGCTGTTGTGGTTTCTAATGACTCGAATGGACCTGAATTATCCCTTGATATTCCTACGCAATTGACATGCGTACTTACGGAGGTGGTTTTAAATGCCTCTACAACTTCTTCGGATGAGGTAACTATTGAGTGGACCACTACAGACGGTACAATAGTTAGCGGTGGTGATACTTTCACACCAACTGTTAGTGCCATTGGTACTTATACCATCACCTTAACAAGTAATGTGAACGGCTGCTCTTCTGATGAATCCGTGGAGGTGACTAATGATCTTAATGCGCCCAATGCGAATGCGGGCGATGATGCCTTATTGACTTGCTCAACTACAAGTGTAACTTTAGATGCGACTGCTGCTTCAAGTACTGGAACTGATTTCAGCTATTCATGGGCTGGCCCTGGAGTAGTTGTCGATGGGAATGAAAACACTTTAACACCTACTGTGAATGTAGCTGGAGAATATACCCTTACCGTAACCAACAACCTAAATGGCTGTACGAATACAGATGTGCTTGAAGTAGGGCAAGACGGCGATCTTCCTAATGTGGATGCGGGCGCGGATGATGACTTAGATTGTATGGCCAGCTCCATTGTATTAAGTGCTTCCTCAGCTACGGTGGGCACTTTGACTTTCCAATGGACAACCGCAGATGGTAATATTGTGAGTGATGATACCTCCCTTACGCCTACCATTGATGCAGCGGGTACTTATACGCTAACGATAACCAATGAAGATACCGGCTGTTCGGCTTCAGATGCGGTCACCATTGGCGCTGATACCACAGCACCAGACATCAGCTTTGACACCCCTGCTGAATTGACTTGCTTATTAACGGAGCTGAACCTCAATGCAAATACTACTAGTACTGGCAGCTTGACTTATGAGTGGACTACTGTAGATGGTAATATTGTTTCAGATGCCACTACAGCTTCCCCTCTAATTGATGCGCCAGGTAATTACACTTTAACCCTTGTCAATACCGACAACGGCTGTTCCACTTCTGATGTAGTGACAGTGAGCCAAAGCGTAGACTTACCTAATGTGGAGGCTGGTGCAGATGCCACCCTAAGTTGTGATGTGAGTCAAGTACAGCTTTTGGGTAGCACTTCATCTACGGGCGACCTAAGCTATGAATGGACAACTATAGATGGTAATATTGTCTCTGGTGGGAACACTTTAGAACCGATTGTTGATGTGGCAGCAGAATACACCCTGACCATAACCAATAATGATAATGGCTGTTCTGATTCCGACCTCCTTTTGGTGAGTGACCTCAGTGTTTTACCAGAAGTAGAAGCAGGCCCGGATGGGCAAGTAGCTTGTGAAACGCCGATCACTTTAGAGGGGTCTACCATTAGTGTTGGTGATCTAAGTTTTGAATGGACCACAACAGATGGTAACATCCTTGCTGATGAAACCACTTTAACACCTAGTGTTGATGCTGCTGGTACTTACACCTTAACCATCACGAATAACGATAATGGCTGTGTCAATACTGATATAGTGGAGGTGACCGAAATAGGCGGGCCAATAGCAGGTGAAAACAATAGCGCGGAACTCTGCAATACAGAAAGCACCCCCTTTGATCTAAACAGCCTATTATCCGCAGATGCGGAAGCTGGCGGTACATGGAGTTTACTATCAGGTACTGCTGATGATGGCGCATTTGACCCACTAACAGGAAGCTTCAATTCAGAAGCGCACTCCTTAGGCGTACTTGTATTCACTTATACACTTACAGCGACACCGCCATGTACAGATGCCACCGTAGAAATGAGTATTGAAGTGGTCGACTGTGTAGAATGCATCAATCCAGATGCGCCAGTAGTGCTCCTAGACGACCAAACCGTTTGCTTAGATGAAGTGGGTACCGTTTCTTTTGAAGCAACAAGTGTTGTGGGTGTTGACTTAGTGTGGTACGATGCTGCTGTAGACGGTACTGTACTAGCAACAGGCACAAGCTTCACACCTGATGCAACAGGGCAATATTGGGTACAAGCAGTAGATGCTCTGGATCCAACTTGCTTCTCTGAAACTACTCCTGTAAGCCTTTCATCTGATCAAGTCAGTACGAATTTAAGTGCTTCGGCAATAGCAGTAATGGCAGGTCAAGAAGTCACCCTCACCGCAGATGCTATAGCAACAGTAGGCACGAATTTGAATTATGGCTGGTCTTCAACAAGCACGGATCTTTCTGCTGAGAGCGGAGCGGTCATTACGGTTAATCCACAGCAAACCACCACTTATAGCGTCTTAGTAAGTGATGAGTTCGGCTGTACAGCTAGTACTGATGTGCTGGTTACCGTACTCCAACCGAATACGATCTTAGTCCCATCCGCATTCAGCCCGAATAACGATGGCGTGAATGATACCTTCTATCCCGTCGGTACCAATGTCCAAAATTATGAGCTGCGAATTTGGAACCGTTGGGGCGAAGAAGTCTTCACCATAAACCAAGATGCCACTAGCAATTCCGCTTGGGATGGTACCTTTAAAGGCATCGATCAAGAAGTAAGCATTTATGTCTACTACCTCAGAGTCACTTTCACGGATGGTACAACAGAAAACATCAAAGGTAATGTGACTTTGCTTAGATAATGTACCTATTTCATTGAATGAAAAAAGGGATAAGAAATTCAACTTTCTTATCCCTTTTTTGATTTTCTAATTTGGCTGCGTGCCCGCAATAAAAGCTTGCGCAAGTAGTATATAAAATTATAGGCATACAGCAAGAAAGTCTCTATACTCGAGTCTCGAGTCTCATGTCTAAGAAAGCGCAAGCTTTCACTGCGTCCACCGGGCTATCCGTTCAAATTCAG
>JAHDGT010000138.1:3831-9882 GCA_020631675.1 Bacteroidota bacterium | reverse complement strand
TTCTAAATGTTGTTGTTATGCGTCCTTATGTGGCTTTGTTTTTTGTGTTGCTGTTTATGGGGCTTTGTGGGGCTTGTTCTAATTCTAATGGGAATGCGAACGGGGACGGGAATGGGGACGGACATGATTTGAATTTGTATAGCGGCAAGGTGGATCGTTATGTAGATTTTAAATCGGCGCATGTGGCGGATCGGACGGTGGATGTTTGGTTGCCGGATGATTATGGGCATTTGGCGGGGGAGCGTTATGCGGTTTTGTATATGCATGATGGGCAGATGTTGTTTGACGCTACGAAGACTTGGAATAAACAGGAGTGGGGTGTGGATGAGACGATGGGGGAATTACTGGCGGGCAGGGAGGTACGTTCTACGATCGTGGTGGGGGTTTGGAATACGGAATTTCGGCATTCGGAGTATTTTCCGCAGCGGGCTTTTGAGGGGCTGGACAAGGGGGTACAGGATTCCTTATTGAACAAGGCGAAGCGTTATGAAACAGCGCCTTTGTTCAAAGCGGGCAAGGTGCAGTCTGATGCGTATTTGCGGTTTTTGGTGGAAGAGTTAAAGCCTTTTATTGACGAAAAGTACGCGACCTTGAGGGATCGGGAGAATACTTTTGTGGCGGGTTCTAGTATGGGTGGTCTGATCTCTATGTACGCGCTTTGCGAGTACCCGGAGGTGTTCAAGGGGGCGGCTTGTTTGTCTACGCATTGGGTGGGGAGTTTTGATACTTTGAATAACCCTATACCCGCACAATTTGAGCGGTATTTGGAGGAGCATTTGCCTAAGCCTGCCCAGCACAAATTGTACTTTGATTATGGTACGGAGACTTTGGATGCTTTGTATGAGCCTTATCAATGGCGGATGGATTCGGTGCTGATCCGGCGGGGCTATGATGAGTTGGAGTGGCTGACAATGAAGTTTCCGGGGGAGGATCATTCTGAGCGTTCTTGGCGTAAACGTTTGGCGATCCCCTTGCGGTTTTTATTGCGTAAGTAGGTGGCATCTGAATAGGCTTTATCAAATTATTTATAGTACTTCGCGTTATGACCAATAATGACATTATTAGGCGCATACGCTACATCTTTGATTTTGAGGATGCGCAGATGATCGGGCTGTTCGCATCGGCAGAGCATGAGGTGACGCGCGCGCAGGTGAGTGATTGGCTGAAGAAGAATTCGGATCCCGAGTTCAGGGCGATCAGCGATCGGGAGCTGGCTATTTTTTTGAATGGGCTGATCAATGAGAAGCGCGGCAAGCGAGAAGGCCCGCAGCCCGCGCCAGAGAACGAGCTGACGAATAATATGATCTTGCGCAAGATCAAAATCGCCTTGAATTTGCGGAATGAGGATATGTTGGAGCTAATGGAAATGGCGGGCTTGAAGATCAGCAAGCATGAGTTGAGTGCTTTTTTCAGGAAGCCGGGGCAATCGCAGTATCGCGATTGTAAGAACCAGGTGCTGCGCAATTTGTTGAGTGGTTTGCAGATGAAGCACAGACCGAATAAGTAACAAGACATAAGACGTAAGATTTAAGACGTAAGACTTCGTGCTATAAGGCGGAAGCATTTTCTTGTCAACACTATACCGTTACTTTTGCCCAAGATTCAAGCTTTACGGAAATACTTGCCTCTGGCGATCTCTTTACCGCTTTATGTGGTATTGGCTTGCTGGCTGCCTAGGAGTGCGTTCTATGGTATAGTACCGATCTATGGCTTGTTGTTTCTGTGCTATGGCTGGTATTACTTCAGCATACCGCGTAACGCACATAGAGATGGGGCACAGTTGTCTATTGGTGATGGGCGCAGGCAGCGTGCTTTGATCATGGGGGGCTTGGGCTTTGGTTTGTTGATGCGACTGGGGCTGGTGTTCGTTTTTCCGTTTTGGAGTGATGATATTTACCGCTTCATCTGGGATGGGCGTTTGCTATTGGCGGGTATGGATCCTTTTGCTTATCTGCCTGTTCATTTTTTTGATGGCACGTATACGGGTCAGTTGCCGAAGGGTATTGATCAGGCTTTGCTGGATCAGTTGAACTCGCCGAATTATTTCACGATCTACCCTGCGGTTTGTCAGTTTGTTTTTTGGCTGGGCAATGTTTGTTTTCCGCAGGATATAGTGGGGGCGGCACGGGTGATGAAGGGCTGCATCTTTTTGTTTGAGTGCGGCAGCTTGTTTTTGCTGTGGCGTTTGTGCGAGCGTTTCCATATTTCTTCTAAAACGGTGCTGTTGTATGCCTTGAACCCGCTGGTGATCTTAGAGCTGTGCGGCAACCTCCACTTTGAGGCGGCCATGATCTTTTTTACTTTGCTGGCGATCTATTGCTTTGGCAAGGCGACCCGCTTCGCGGATCCTAAAAAGATCGAGGCTTTTTTTCCGGACCCGCCTATTCATTGGGGCTGGCTGACCGCCTCGGCAGTGGCTTTGGGAATGGCGGTGAATAGCAAATTGCTGCCTTTGATCATCTTGCCGTTTTTATTGCGGCAGATCGGACTTGCTAGGACTTTCTTTTTTGGTTCGGTGGTGGGCATAGTGGGCGTATTGGGTTTTGCCAGTATTCTGGAATGGCGAACGGCCCTGCATTTAATGGATAGTGTGGACCTCTACTTCAGCAACTTTGAGTTCAATGCGAGTGTTTACTATTTGATCCGGGGAATCGGCTATGGTATTACGGGCTACAATATCATCGCTTTCGCAGGCAGTGCGTTGGCGGTGCTGACGCTGATCGCTATTTTTACATTGGCTTTGAAGGATAAGGTTTTCTCCATGAGTGCTGAATCTTGGACGCATTTTGCTCAATGGGCTTGGCTGATCTTTTTACTGCTAGCAACCACCGTGCATCCGTGGTACGCTTGTGTACTAGTTGCCTTCGCTGTACTGACCGGTTATCGTTTTGCCATAGTATGGAGTGCTTTGCTCATTTTGAGTTATCATGTGTATCAGGATAGCAGCTATACGGAGAATTTATGGTGGGTGGCATTGTCTTATGCTTTGTTTTTTGTGGTGCTGTTTTTTGAGTGGAGCGTGAAGACTTGGAATAGATGGTAGGGAAGAGGGGGTTAGTCTTCTTCGACAGAGCGGGAGGACACGTGGGTCTTCACCTAATAAATTGGAAGAACTATATAAATAGATGGCGCAGGCAAGCAGCGCCGCTACAGTGGATTATTATGAATACGACTGATAATACAACTAAAGAGGCCTTGGCCGCACTTTCACCTGATTGGGAGACCTTGACGGATCGTTTGGAAACACAGTTCGGTAGAAAGCCGGATCTGCAGGCCATTTTGTTCTTGATCGGCATACAGGAGTCTGGGCAGACACCTCGTAAATTCAAGAAAGAAGAGAAGCAGGATCTGATGCATGTGGCGGTTTGCCATTTGCTGACTGATCTGGGGTATTTCCGTTTTAAGGGCTTGGACGAGGATGGCTGGCCACATTATGAGGGCGTGCGATCTATGCCTGTGGACGCGAATGATCTACAACGGCAGGAGTTGATATTGAAACAGCAGATTTTAAAGTATTTCACGGATTAAGTGGGCGATCAATGGAATGGATATAAAATCAAAAAGCGAACCAGTACTGGTTCGCTTTCCTGCATCATTTGCAAATTTGTCAGTGATCGAGGTAAATCAATTTCGAGTTAGGTTAGTCTCGAAATGGCGCTGTTAGGGGGTCGCACAAGGTCTAACAAAAAGCCTTCCACTTGAAATCCGCAAATCACCTCCATGTTCAGAGAGATGTATGCAGTTAGCATAGAGCCATAGAGACGATCATAGGAATTTAAGACAAAGCCATCGTACCTGGTAAAGCGATCATACTTTGTTCTTCCGCAGAAGAAGTTTCCGCTGCCTTAGCTTTTCCAGAGGCCATTTCCTCCAATATGGTCTTATCTTTTGGTATGCTGAAGAAGAAGGTTGTTCCTTGTTCTTCGCTAGAATCCAGCCACATTCTACCATTGTGTTGCTCGACCACTTTCTGGCAGATCGACAAACCGATACCAGAACCATCATAATCCGCCTGTCCGTGTAATCGTTTGAAAGGCGCGAAAATGGTATCCCAATATTGAGGGTCGATACCTATTCCGTTGTCCTTAACAGAGAATAAATACTCCTCTTCAAAAGCACGGCAATTGACATTGACCATTGGCTGGTTTTCTCCACGGAACTTGATCGCATTGCTGATCAGGTTCTGGAATAATTGAGAGAGCTGACCTTTCTTACCCATGATGATCGGCATATCATCAGCTACCTCTACTATAGCAGACGAATCCTGAATCTGGCTATTCAGATCACTTAATACTTGTTGGATCAAGTCAGCCGTAGAAACGACTTGAGCTTCGTCCTCTGATTTCTCAATGCTGGAGTAAGCCAATACATCACTCAACAAGGTATACATGCGGTCCACCGCATTGGTAATATGATCCAAGAACTCATTCGCACTGGCATCTAATGGCCTGTCGCTATACCTTCTCTTCACCAAACTCGCATAGCCCCCTATTGTCCGTAAAGGCTGCTTAAGGTCATGAGAAGTGATGTAGGCGAATTGCTTGAGATCGCGATTAGAACGCGCTAATTGTTGGTTCTGTAAGCTGATCTCAGCGTTCTTCTCTTCTAAGATGCGATTCGTGCGCTGTTCTGTTCTGTAGCGGCTGAACCCCAATCCTAACATCAATAGTAAGAAGAAACCTGTTGCTGCTAAAAAGTACTTCTGTAAACTTTGGATCTCTGCTTCTTTTTTGAGCATCAACATTTGTTGTTCACGCTTCAATTTCTGAATCTCCAAACGAGCTTCCTTAGTTTCCAGCATTTTAGCTGTTTCCTCATTGATGAGGGAATTTTTCAGGTTATTGTGTTTCACGCGGTAGCTTGCCGCTAAGTCCGCTTGCTTTGTGCGCTCGTAGTTTATGGCCAGTGCCTCGTAAACATCTTTAGTGAGCGACTTATTCTGGATACGCTCTGCCATACCCTCCGCAGAACGCAGGTAATTCAGTGCGTGATCGTATTGTTCCGTTTCATTCAATAAACGTCCCATACCCAAGAAGCAGCCGATCAATCCGTATTCGTAATTGATCTCTTCCATAGACTGCTTGGCTTGCTCGTAATAGGCAAGTGCCTTGTTATACTCTTTCAGCTCAAGGTAGTCTTCCGCTAAATTGAATTTAGCGTGTGCGATACCTCGGTCGTAGCCTAATTCTTGGGCCAGCTGTAAGGCGCGTTTATTGTATACCAGTGATTGTTCTTGGTCTTCTTGACGCGAGAACACACTACCTATCGCACTGGTACAGTCGAAATTCTGATAACCTGCTTTTTTAGGGTCTTTAGGCAGCGCCAAGGCTTTCTGGTAGGCTTCCAAAGCTTTTTCATATTGCTCTTGGAAGAAGTAGCTATTTCCCATTTCATAGTAAATGGGAACCATTCCCTCACGATCATTTTCTTTACCAAGCACTTCTAATGCTTGCAGTAAATATTCATGACTCTGCTCATAATCGCCAAGTGCCACATAGCTACTGGCGATCTTACGACTGTTTTTAAGCCAAAGGGATAGATAACTTCTACGGTCGCATATTTCCATCGATACCGAACAATTCGTGATGGCGGACTGATAGTCAGAAGTGCTTAATTTAGTTCTTCCAATATCATAATGGCTTTGCGCCACCCACCAATCATCACCAATTCGTTGTGCCGCTTTCAGGGCACGTTGGAAATAATGCAAGGCATTATTATAGTCTCTTTGTTTATAATAAAGCTTACCGAGTTCGCGTGACACTTCAGAATGTTGCTTAGAGCTTACATCAATATGCTCTAAACTAAGTGTTAGACTGTCAATCGTCACTCGAGCATCGGGGACCGCACTTGGGGTCGCTTCAAGTTGGGGTATGAAGCAGTAAAAAGATAGGAGAAAGGGCAACAGCGATTTTATATATCGAGGCATGACTCAATCAGGGTTGAATGCGTACAAAAATAGGTTTACCGGTCGCCGAGAAGGGGGGAAAGCAAGCTTAATCGCCGAAGTTACTCGACCAACTATAAGAGTTGTCATCATCTTGCTCATTCCCT
>JAHDGT010000138.1:0-3731 GCA_020631675.1 Bacteroidota bacterium | reverse complement strand
TGCATTCATCGCAAAATTGAACAGATTATTCAGGGTAGAATTGTTGAATGGACCAGGCGATTGCTCGTCTTCATCCCATGAAATCGGCGGTAATGCACCGCTTCCTCCAATAACATTTTTTTGTAAAGCTTCGGGAATGGTTTGGACGTCAAACTTTTCCTTGAAAGCATGAAGTTTGTTTAGTTCATGTCTCATGACTATAGAGTTTTTAATAGCCCGTCTTAGGTATTAGGAGATATAAAAGACCTTTTTATGGCTATTTTATGATAGGTTGATCAAAATATTATAGCAGTAGCGGGGGTTTCAACCTAGGATAAAAGCGTACGTAAGTGTAGGTAGGATCACGTAGTAAAGTGGGTAGGGAAGGTGACATCAAGCAACATTTCGTCTTTTTAATGTCATGTGATAAATCTCAAGAACTATGCCAAGGTATTTCTATAAAAGTACTTCCCAAAGACTGCATTTTTAGCATAAACTGCTAATAATCAGATTATTAATTAACTTAAAATGAATTATTAATGCTTTTAAAGAGAACTAAAACTCGACTTGTACTATTCAAGAAAAAGTCACAAATCTGTCATCAATACTATACAGTCTCTACTTCTGAGGGAGATATTAGCCACAGCACTAAAAATAACAAAAATCTAACCACCAACACTTTACATATAAACAATACCATTAAAAAAAGCGATAGAGGCATTTATCTTGCTAATTGGCACAAATTTGGCAAACCTTAAAGCGGCGAAATATTTTTTACTCCTCCTCCTCACAATGATTTTAGGCTTCAGTAAAGAATAAACTGAATCATTCAGCCGTTTTTGTTGCTTTTCGTATACAAACCACCGGGAAAAACAGCAATCATCACCTTTCAACTTATGTGATCATCCATGTTCTTTAAGGGCAAACGAAAAAATAAATACATCGTTTATCGACAGTTGGACCAGTCTGACTGTGGCCCTACTTGTTTGCGCATGGTCGCCAAGTATCACGGTAAGAACTATAATCTAGAGTTTCTAAGAAACCAGTGCTACATTAAGAAAGGCGGGGTATCGCTATCGGGTATCAGCCATGCTGCCGAGCGAATTGGCATGCACTCACTGGCCGTTAGCGTTCCTTTCGAAACGCTTAAAGAAGCACCACTGCCTTGTATCGCCCACTGGCGACAACGACATTTCGTAGTGATCTACGAGATCAGTGATACACATGTCATCATAGGCGACCCAGGTCATGGTCTCCTGAAATATGAAATAGCAGAATTCCTAGACGGCTGGCATGGGCATCCTCGAAATATTGACCATTCGGGTATTGTATTGCTTTTAGAACCCGGTGCCGACTTCGGCAAGGATGTAGAAGATATGCAAGAGGAGAGCAGGATGACTTTTTCCTACCTTCTCAGCTACCTACGTCCCTACAAGAAGCTTATGCTTCAATTGGGGCTGGGCTTGGTATTAGGCGTCATTCTACAGCTCATATTTCCCTTTCTGACCCAAGCTATTGTCGATAGAGGTATCGAGTACCAAGACATCGGCTTTGTCAATACCATTCTGCTCGCACAGCTTATGCTGTTTCTGAGCACAACGGCGGTCAAGTTCATTCGCTCTTGGATCTTGCTGCACATCAGCACTCGCATCAATATAAGTCTGATCTCGGATTTCCTGACCAAATTGATGCGACTGCCCATCTCTTTCTTCGATTCCAGAGTAGTGGGAGATATTTTACAGCGCATCAATGATCACCGAAGAATAGAAGCCTTTCTGACCTCCTCCACTTTGAACGTCTTGTTCAGTATGGTGAATTTGATCGTTTTTGGTTTCGTACTGGCGATCTTCAACATTCGGATCTTTCTCATCTTCATTATAAGTGCCCTATTGTATATCATATGGGTCACCCTATTTCTACGCAAGAGGCGCGAACTGGATTTCAAGGCCTTTGATCGCTTGAGTGATAACCAGACGCATTTGGTGCAGATCGTACACGCCATGCCCGACATCAAACTCAACAATAGCGAGCAACAGAAACGCTGGGAGTGGGAGCGCATACAGGCACGTTTATTCAAAGTAAAAGTAGAAGGCTTAGCCCTCAGTCAATACCAGGAGGTTGGCGCCTTCTTTATCAATAACTTTAAAGACATTCTGATCACCTTCATCGCGGCTAAAGCAGTGATAGAGGGGCAAATGACCCTTGGTACCATGTTGGCCATTCAGTACATCGTAGGACAGGTCAATGTACCGCTACAACAGCTGATCGGCTTTATACAAACCACACAAGACGCTAAGATCAGCTTTGACCGACTGAGTGAAATACGCGTATTAGATGATGAAGAACCAACAGACATGCAACGCTTGCACGAACTGCCAAGAGACCGTTCCATCGTTTTCAAAAACGTGAATTTCACCTATGGCGCACCTACGGATCCTATGGTCATAGATGATCTGACCATGGTCATTCCACAGGGAAAGGTAACAGCCATTGTGGGGGCGAGCGGAAGTGGAAAAACCACCCTGCTCAAGTTGTTATTGAAGTTCTACAACCCCAATTCAGGTAACATTTACCTCGGTAATAGCGATCTGAAAAACTTTCATGCCAATTGGTGGCGTTCACAATGTGGCGTAGTGATGCAAGACGGCTATATCTATTCAGATACCGTAGCCAATAACATCACGATCGGCGATGAATCCGTAGACCGCAATTGGATGATGGAGTCCGCCCGCTTGGCTAATATTCAGTCTTTCATCGAAGACCTTCCCCTAGGGTACCAAACCAAGATCGGAGCAGAAGGCATCGGACTGAGTCAAGGACAAAAACAACGGATCCTCATTGCACGTGCGATCTATAAACGACCTGATTTCTTGTTATTCGATGAGGCCACCAGTGCGCTTGATGCGAAGAACGAGAAAGAGATCATGCAACATCTAGAGCAGATCTACCAAGGCAAAACCGTGGTCGTGGTCGCCCACCGTTTAAGTACGGTGAAAAATGCCGATCAGATCATTGTTCTCGATAAAGGAAAGATCGTTGAAGTGGGTAATCACACCAGCCTAAGTCAGGCAAAAGGCTACTATTATCGCTTAGTGAAAGACCAATTGGAATTAGGTGCTTAAGTACGCAACGCACCAACAAATGTGAAACATGTCAGAAGCCAGAGAGCACATATATGACACACCTCAACAAAACGCAATAGAAAGAAGGCAGCAGCCTTACTCTTCTGATGCGGTCGAAGAGCTACGCCCCAATGAAAACAATGGGAAATGGCCCGATACGACCGATCAAAATGAAATCGATGAGCTACTAGGACATGCACCGGGTTGGTTGATCAGTTGGGGAACCACTGTGATCTTCATTAGTGTGCTCATGCTCTTAGGGCTGACCTATTTCATCAAATACCCTGATGTGGTCTCGGGCAGGATCACCATCACCACCACCAATCCGCCTGCCCCGGTCGTTACCCGTGCCAGTGGCCCCTTGGAGCTGTTCGTGGCCGATCAGACCCCCGTAGAGGTAAGCGAACCCATAGGTATCATTCGCAATGCCTGTAACTATAATGACCTGCTCAAGCTCAAGCACCAATTAGAACGCCTCCGCCCCTTAATAGAAGACGGTGGAGACGCAGAAGCCCTGCGCGACTTCAAAATGGATGAGCTATTAGAATTAGGAGAGCTACAAGGCGCCTTCACCAATTTATTGGTCAGCCTGCAAAGCGGAGACAAAGTCAACACCACCCGTGTACAAAA
>JAHDGT010000137.1 GCA_020631675.1 Bacteroidota bacterium | reverse complement strand
ATTGACCCTTCGCAAATGGGTAAGGGCTATGGCGCACGATTATTAGCACATGCTTGCGAAATTGCGCAGCAACAAGGCTATACAAAAATGATCTTAGAAGCGGATCCCCATGCGGAGGCATTTTACCTAAAGCATGGCTTCAAAACCGTCGCCCAAAAAGAAAGCAGTATAGCAAGGCGGTACTTACCGATTATGGAAAAGCAGTTGGACTAAGGGAATCATTTTGTGTATTGTGCTGTTGGGCATATCAATGAAAATATACCATTATGCACGTATAGGCACTTACCACATCAACCACAATGAAGACAGCTTAGCCATCCATGAGCTGAGCGACCAGCACAAATTATTAGCCGTAATGGATGGTTGTTCTATGGGTATAGACAGTCACTTCTGCGCAACTTTAGTGGCTAAGCTGCTTAGAAAAATTGGAAAAGAAATCTACTTCAAAACATTTGTTGAAAAACAATTGCCAAGCTCAACGGAGTTGCTGAGATCAATTCTCCGAAAATTATTCAAAGAGCTGAAGCATTGTAAACAGCTAATAGATCTAAAGAGAAATGAACTTTTGAGCACGCTTGTGCTCGCCATCATAAATACACAAGAACAATCGGCGGAGGTCATGGTGATCGGAGATGGCATTGTTTATCACAACGGTATTCCGCATATCTTTGATCAAGATGACCGCCCTGATTATCTTGGCTATCATCTACAAGAAGAGTTTGAAGAATGGTACGCCCGGCAGTCCCAATGTTTATTCCTCAACCAACTACAAGATTTCAGCATAGCTACGGATGGTATGCTGAGCTTTCGCAAACAGCAAGAGACCAATGATGAAGAGCTGGCAGAATTAGACTTGTTATCCTTTCTCTTAAATGATCAAGAGGGTGCGGAAAGCGAGAACCTGCTATTCAAAAAAGTGAAGCGATTGAAAGATAAATACGATCTTCACCATACCGATGATTTAAGTATCATCAGGGTGATTTTTGATTGATAGGATACGCTTTCCAACATGAAACCGCAAAACGTACTAATAACAGGTGGCTCTACAGGAATTGGCTTCGAGCTGGCCAAACTATTCGCAGCAGATGGTCATTCTCTGATCATCGCAGCCTTGGATGATGCTTACCTAAAAGAAGCCGCTATCGAGTTGGAAATGCGCTATGATATAGAAGTTACTACTTGGGGAATGGATTTAAGTCAACCCAATGCAGGGAAGCTGCTCTATGAAAAAGCGAAAGCAGCTTTCGGGCAAATTGACATCTTGGTCAATAATGCGGGTTTTGCGACTTATGGTTATTTTGAAAGCACGAATCAGGAGCGAGACCTGGCCATGATACGACTCAATGTGGAGACGTTCTACCAACTGGCTCATCTGTGTTTACAAGACATGCTAGCAAGAGATGAAGGACGTATTTTGAATGTGGCTTCTACAGCGGGTATGGTTCCCTCACCCATGTTTTCTACTTATGCGGCTACAAAGGCCTTTGATCTATCACTAAGCAAAGCCATCATTCACGAATTACGCGAACGAAAAAGCAAGGTGAAACTCAGTGTGCTTTGTCCTCCGGCTACGCGTTCTAACTTTCAGCAAAAAGCGGGTATGAACAAGGTCAGTCTTTTTAACACCCCATTAGCAATGGATGCGGATGATGTCGCATTAGCCGCCTACAAAGGATTACAGAAAGGACAAACGGTCATCATACCGGGCTGGGTCAGTAAAATCTGCATGCCACTATTACAACGCTTCTTCCCCGACCGATTGAGTCTATGGATTGTATCTAAGATGCTTTCCTGACTTTAGAGTTATACGATAAAAAAAGCCCACACCAAAAATGGTGCGGACTTTTTTCATCATGATTCCATAGTCCCAAAGGGACGAAATATCAAAGCGATGGATGTGAATCCATCGAAAATAGAGGCAGCATTGATATAAGTGATCCTATCTATCTTAAAATCGTCAACTTTTGCTCCTGTATACCAGCGGAGGTATGTAGTTTGGCAATATACACACCAGCTGCTAAGTCAGGTAGAGAAAGATGATTACTCCCTTGGGTGTTGGTTTGGAAAACCAGCTGTCCTTGCGGGCTGAATAACTGCAAGTAAGATAACTGTACTGCTCCACTTTGTTTCCAATACAACTGATTTTGCGTAGGGTTAGGATACAATTCAATGAGCTGCTCTTGCGCAGGAACTGTTTCATCAATGCCCACCGCAAAACCATCTACAGAGATGTTATCAATGAATAGGTTGTTGCCATAGCCGGAGGTGTTCACAAAATGAACCGTAACCAAGCCGCCCGCATAAGGAGAAAGGTTTAAACTCACACTCTCCCAATCTCCACAATCATCAGGGGTGTACTCACTGTTCAGTGGAGATACCGTAGCCAAATTTTCACCGATTTCACTGAATAAGGTATTCACCTCACCATCACAGCTAATTGCCAGTACTTCCAACTGATCTACATAATCGCCACCAAAACCACCACTGTAATAGGTGTACGCATAGTCAAAATGCAAAACCGCATTTTCTTCATAAGCACTCAAGTCGAAGGTAGCCTCTAAAAGATCTTTTGCCCCTTCATTAGAGTTGTTGTAATTATTGATATAAACCACACCTCCATCACAGCTGTCATCTTCGATCCACTCCCAAGTCACATCATCACCAGAGCTATTATTGATGCTCCAAGTATCATCGATGCCATCTTCGAAATTACTATCACTAGGAACTTGTCCGCCAGATACGGTGATGACTTGCTCAAATGTTTGATCGTTACTGCCTATGGCATTCGTAACTGATAGGCTTACATCATAAGTACCCGCTTCTGCATAAGTAACACTTGGATATTGTTCTGTGGAAAAGGCTGGAGTACCTCCTTCAAATGTCCAGAACCACTCCGTAACTCCTTCTGTGCTGAAATCCAAAAAGCCTATGGTACCCCCTTCACAGAGTGAAGTAGTAGGCATGATCACATCTACAGTTGGCTCTTCGGTTACTTCTAATACTTTATAGGAATAACCATAATCTGGTGCGGTCAATGGACGAACTTGTGTTTTACCTGAATTCGCTTCCGCATCAATATAGTAATAGACCTCTGTGCCGTAAGGGAACTCTGGTATGTTCGCCGTCCAATGATTTTCGCCCATATCATCATTTTCAGACATGGCTACAGTAATGTAGTCGGATAAGGTGTCTAAACGATAATGCAAATTAGCGGTGCTGATGCCAGAACGATGCTGAATGATCGCTTCTATCTGAACTTCACTTTCCACATATTGATCACGTACTCTCGGGTGAGCGATCAGTAAAGGGTCATCCGTACCGATCAGTTTGGTGATGCAGTGTAAAGCACCACTAGCGGGTATGATATCGTTACAGTCAATACCCACTACTTTATAGCCCGGTAATTCTTTTCTATAAATGTTCAATGCTACTGTGTCATACTGTTCTTCATAGATCGGAACCAATAGTAGCTTATTGATGAATACCGAATTGGTAAAAGTGCGATAGTCACCACCAGAGTCTGGGTAATCATCCCCCGCATCTGGAGGCATAGGCATTCTAACTACCTTATAAGGGTTGCCGAAAGGCGATAAGAAGTTACTGCGCACATAGTCTAAGTTCTCTTCGATCTGTGGACCATCCGCTACGCCTTCTGGATATTCACCCATCACCAAAGTTTCCTCATCCAAAAGCTTCATGTGCATGTCTATGTGATGGATACCATCATAAGGTAACATCTCCATTTTGATGTAACGGTCTACACCCATGAATTCTGACATGATCTCATCTATCTCGGCATCCGTTTTATCGGGGTTTTCTTGGTGGATCAGTTTAGAGGAGAATGCAGTACCCAAACCATCTACCATATGATTACCTCCGGTATGTACCATATCATTAGGGGCAGTAGTGGTTTCATGCATGGCAATGCCTAAGTGATCCGCAAATACCTCAGGTATCACATCATCAGCAGGACGTGGACGGTTGTAGATCCAATCAACGATTTTCAAGGAATCCACATCATTCGTATAAACGGTCCATGGACCATAGTCTCGAATCCAGATACTGTTGAAAGGCTCTTCAAAGAAGTAGATATTATCTGTTACTTCTACATCACCTGCTTCCAAATAGCTGACCACTGAAGCTTCATTGCTACAAACAATGTAGACATCCGCTTCCTCCTTCGCATGCCGAACTATTTCTCGTAATATCTCGGTATAGCTGGTCCAGGTAATACAGATCGCCTGTACTTCTTCCCACTCTGCCATTGTTCTGACAGGAGAGACCGGAGCACTGGTAATACCATCCCGATTACTATTGTTTTTCACAGCTTCTAAATAAGCAGGCATGGCACGTTTCTCAGCCTCCGTCATATGGTGCGGAAGTTCTTGGGCCAGTATTGATATCTGCGTACTGCTGAGAAATAGTACAAAGCTCATAACTAGGTAAAGAGTGCGACTCATATTGTTTGTTTTTGATCAGTTATCAATTCCAAAGTTAAGCATTTGTATAGCTAAACGATTAGCGTTGATTTTACAATTTCGTAAGTATAGGACTTGTTTTTAGGCTATGGAAGGCTGTTTTATTATTCTCCAAATTTTTTTCGCACAAATTTTTCGGTGAAAACGGGATTTAAAACAAGTAATTTATTTTTTCATTTGGTTTGTTGTTGGAAAAAATATTAGTATGCGGTGACCTTGAGTTGGCTTTGGCGTAACATGGCTATATGTAATGTTTTTAACGGCTTGTGTATATCTCGTTAATTTAATGTGAATCTGTATTTTAATTTTGTGACATATTTTTTATGTTGAATTGTTGTGTTTTACAATAATTTGACATGCTTTTTTGTATTTTAGGTTGTGACTTTGCGCCTAATGTTGCGGTCATAACCGCGAAACATGTTACTGAGCATCTTTGCTTGGTGAGGTATTTTCCTACCTAACTAAAGTTAAAATGGTTTACAAAGTAAAGCTTAAGAATTCCTTTAAATGCGCGCTTATTTCAGAAGAGGTGTATAATCATATTCAGCAAGATGAATATTTACAGTCGCTCGATTTTCTGAATAGCCTGCGTTTGCATTCTAATGGTTATGCGTTTTTCCAAAAAAACTTCCCTAAAGAAGGTGGAGGCTATAAAAACTTGACGATTTACCTACACCGCTATATAGCTGAAAACTTCATACAGCGCCCTGATAGTGACGGACGTAAGCTTTATGTGAGCATAAGCAACGGAAACAAATTAGATTGTCGTTTAGAGAATTTAGAATGGGTTACTCGCTCTGTTGCTGTTCGAAACACGAAGAAGATGTTCAATAGTACAGGATACAGAGGGGTTGGTAAAGAGCGCAATAAGTATCGTGCTGTGATCTACAGAGGAAAAGAGAAGTTTGATTTAGGATTCTTCGACTCCGCTGAGGAGGCTGCTGAAGCGTACAACAAGAAGTCAGTAGAGCTGTTTGGCCCTACCAGAAGCCTTAATGTGATAGGAGAACCACGTGAAAAGTACGATCCGAGTATTGAACTGGAACGTTTAAGAGAGCAGGTTCGTAAAGAGCGTGAATTGAGAAAGCAGAAAAGAATGCAGAGAGGCTAATCCTTGATGCGCTCTTATATAATACAGCAAAAAGCCTCATGAATTGATGTATACATCATTCATGAGGCTTTTTCTTTTTAAACTAGCTCTAAATCACCTTGTGTTGTATGCTTAACTTATCGCAGCCGTCAAATACCTGCTCAACCAACTCTCCGCCAGCTTTTGCTGCCATTTGTTTTCCAGATCCTCTTTGGTCTGCAGCATATCATTGAGCACGATCGTATCGGCCGTAACAACTCCATCTGCTATCGCGGTCTTAAATGCCTTCTTAGAAACGCATTGTAAAACACCCGTCTCGTCCAAATAACTGACAGATAAGCGGTCAAAGAAGTTAAGCCCCAATTGTGTACCTATCTCCTTGATGCAATGTACAGATGCGTCTATAGAGCAACCAGAAGCAGCAGCTTGCTTTTCATTGACCAAAAGAATCAGATACTGCTCGTATTTGCAAATCGCACAGCTTTGTAAAGCCGTTCCATGTGCAGCCCATTGCTGGGTAAAGGCTCTAAGCTTTTCTAAAGCATAAACTTGCTCATTAGCTGTTAGCGGACGATCAGCTCGGTAAAGCCAAACTCTTGAGCTATTGGGCATATCAGCGAACTCGACATTCATAACAAAGAGATTGTTGTGGTGTGGATGAGATAGATATGGTTGAAATAAAGCAAGACAGATCGGATCAGATCAGATCCTGTGCCTTGGCTACCATTTCTGCCAGATCCATAACTTGTACTTCATCTTGCTTCTCCACTTCCTTGATGCCATCCGTCATCATGGTCATACAGAACGGACAAGCTGCTGCTACAAAACTGGCCTTGCTTTCAACAATGTCTTTAGTACGCTCTTGGTTCACTCTTAGCTTACCTTCTTCTTCTTCTTTGAACATCTGAGCACCGCCCGCACCGCAACATAGACCACGACTCTTACAACGCTTCATTTCTACTAACTCGGCATCTAATAGCTCCAATAGTTGGCGAGGCGCTTCATATATACCATTGGCTCTACCTAAATAGCAAGAGTCGTGATAAGTGATCTTTTTACCCTTGAACTCACCACCATCTTTCAGCTTCAGTCGACCATCATTGATTAAACCTTGTAAGAAGGTCGTGTGATGGATCACCTCATAAGTACCTCCTAATGCCGGGTATTCGTTTTTAATGGTATTGAAGCAATGCGGACAAGTGGTTACGATGCGCTTAACACCATAGGCATTCAATGTCTCGATATTGGTGATGGCCTGCATCTGAAACAAGAACTCATTTCCAGAACGACGAGCGGGATCACCTGTACAGACTTCTTCTTGCCCTAAGATGGCGAAACTCACACCACAGTGGTGTAAGATCTTCACGAAAGCTTTGGTGATGCGACGCGCGCGATCGTCGAAACTACCGGCACAGCCTACCCAAAATAGAACTTCTACTTCCTTTTCTTGTCCGCTGGCCATTAGCTCGGACATCAATGGGATTTTTATCGTATCAGACATATTGATTCTTCTTCTTCGTAGATTTTTATTTATTGTCTCCCTTTTTGATTTACCCGCGCAAGGGATAGGAGCGGTATGAGGTGGTGACCAAAGCTATTGAGCGGCGGCTTACAAAGGCGGCCCAGAGGTAGCCATTTGTAAGCCTGCCAGCGAAAAGCTTTGGGCACTGCCGAATTTAGCGGATAGCCCGACCATGCTTCAGCATGGATGCGCCCTTATTATGCATCTTCGGCTTCGGCTTCGGCTTCTAATTCATTGATCCAAGAAGTACGATCGCTGGCCGGCATTTTCCAGACCGCGCCATTTGTTTCCACATTGTTGAACATGAGGTTCCACTCTTCTGTAGAGTTGGATTCTTCTAAGATCATATAGCGGCGCAACTCCATGATGATGTTCACGGGGTTGATGCTCACCGGGCATTCTTCCACACAGGCATTACAGGTGGTACAAGCACGTAATTCCTCTGTACTGATATAGTCGAACAGCGATTTGCCATCGTCATGATCCGCGCCGTGTTCACGTAAGCCAGCACCTTTCTCTTCCAAGCGATCGCGAGTATCCATCATGATCTTACGCGGCGATAGCAGTTTACCCGTTTGGTTCGCTGGGCAAGCAGACGAGCAACGCCCACATTCTGTACAGCTGTACGCATCAAGCAGGCTCTTCCAACTGAGGTCGGTCACGTCTTTAGCACCGAAACGCTCCGGTTCGGCATTAGGATCCTCTTCCGGCATTGGCGCGCTTGGATCCATCATCAATTTGATCTCTTCAGTGATGCGCGGCATATTGGCGATCTCTCCTTTATTTGCCCCGCCGTCAAGCGGCCCATAGTACGCATTAGGGAAGGCAAGCATGATGTGGAGGTGCTTAGAAGCGGGTAAGTACAAAATGAAGCCAAAGACCATCAGTATGTGTATCCACCAGCCGAAACGCTCAATAATGTGCAGCGTAGTATCTCCTAAACCATCGATCAAAGGGTAGAGCATGCCGCTGATCGCGAAGCCGTATTTACCATCCGCCAAAGCCATATCAGCCGTGTTCATGCTGAAAATACCCACCAATAAAATCAATTCGAAGAAGAGGATCAGGTTACCGTCTAATTTGGGCCAGCCGGTCATCTCGTCCATATGAAAACGAGGCACTTTTAAAAGGTTTCTACGTGCCAAGAAAGCGATCGTACCAACAAAAGCCAATACAGAAAGAATTTCTATAAAGCTGATCAATGCCGTGTAAAAACCACCCAATGGTAGTACATACCAGAAGAAACGGTGAATGCCCGTAAAGCCATCTATGAAAATCTCGATCAGCTCGATCTGAGTAAAAAGAAAAGCCACATAGATGAAGCCATGCAAGATAGCAGGCGTAAGGTTTCTGAACATCTTCTTCTGCCCGAAAGCCAACAGCATCATATTCTTAAAACGAGTGCCGCTGTCTCCAGCTATCTTTTCGTCTTTACCCAAATTGATATTGGCGTAAATGACACGATATTTTTTAAAAGCGAGAAAGAAGACCGTTAAGGTCACGATCGCGAAGATCAAGGGTTGCAAAAATGCCATAAAATGGAGCGATTTGATTTTTTATCTACCAAACGTTTGGTAAGAGGCGGTTTAAAGTTACCCGATGTTGGCGAAAAATCAGGATTTTTAGTGCTGTTGAAGTAATTTTTGAGTGCCATAGCAGCGCTACGGTGGGAAAAAATTGCGAAAACAGCGCTGAAAAGACGGTTTTGCAGCCCATCAGGGAAACTTTAAAACACCTCTAAAGATAAGTAAGCTCATATAAATCCGCATGCGGAACAAGCACTAATTTAACAATCTTATTGCTAATAGGTTGATGTGCTACTTTTGGCTGCGTCCCGCAATAAAAAACTGGCGCAATACTATTGAGCTAATGTATCCCACAGCGGAAAAAGTAAAGACGTTGCATGCAACGTCTCTACCGACAAATCATGCTTTAAAACACAAGCGCCAGCTTTTCACTGCGGGTCGGGCTATCCGTTAAATTCGGCAAGTGCTCTGACTTTTCGCTGGCAGGCGTAGCAATGGCTACCTCTGGGCCGCCTTGCTACGCCGCCGCTCAATAGCCATTTCACTTACCTCATACCACTCCTATCCCTCGCAAATCCCATTGTCAATATAATTTTTGAAACGCTAAAATTTGTATGAGAAGGCAATAAATATGCATTTATTGCAACTTTAAAAAATTGAAAGCGTACAATAAAATGATTTCGATTCAAAACCTTAGCCTACAACTCTATTCTGCCCAATCATTCCTACTTGATTTTTTTCGGTCGAAAAACAAATTTTTATGTTCCGTTACTACCCATTTGCCTCTGTCTTAAAAAGATGGACGCTTTCCTGTTTTTGCCTTTGCTTCTTTTTTCTGAGCAGCTATGGACAAGAATTACCGCCCACGGCCAACTGTACGGATATGCAGGTGGTCGATCTACGTGGGGTGCCCAATTTCGCACAGACGGACCTGATCGTTCAATGCGGGCAGCCGGATACTTTAGCCTATATCTTCTTTGCTCAACAGGAGCAGCCATTCAGCAATGTCATAGTTGAGCTGGAATACGGTACCGGCTTGGAATACGGTGGTTTTGTAGAGGGCGGTTTCGCAGGGAACGACATAAGCGAATTTGATGTCAGCAACCCCAGCAAGCCCAAATTTTTGATTCCTTCCATTCCAAGTGGAGGGCTTTTCATCATTTACGCGGGGGTGGTCTCGAATTGTGATCTCAAATCAGGTACGATCCCTTCCGTAGGTATGACTTTCACTTACACCTCTTTCGGTGAAGACGGAACGGTACTGGACTGTGAGCA